>JBIKLM010000386.1:0-4281 GCA_044359835.1 Planctomycetota bacterium | reverse complement strand
AGCTCCAGCCGGTGGCCGGGAACTAGGCCTTTCCCGACCCGTCGAGGGTCAGCGGCAGGAGCAGGTCCGCGGAGACCAAGAGCGTGCAACCGGCCAGGGCGGGCAGCAGGCCCCCGAGGTCGAGCGGCAGGGCCCCGAAGGCACTCTGCTGCGTGGAAGCGCCCACGAGCAGCACGCTGGAGCTGCTCGGCTTGCCGCTCAGCTCGAAGGTCCAGGGCAGGCCGGAGCCCGGGAAGCCCGCGAAACTGAGTCCGGGGGTCTGGGCGCTGAAACCGGGGCAGCCCGTGCCGAAGGAGACCTGGGCGCAGAGGGGCGCCGAGCACAGCAGCGCGGCGGAAACGGCGAGCGAGGAGCGCATGGGCGGATGGGCGTGGGGTTGCGGGTCGGAGTCAAGCCTGGCCCCCGAGCCCCCGGAGGCGAAGCGCGAGCCGCCGAGCGCCCCAGCCCTGGGCCCGCCGCGCAGCGAGCCGGCGGCCGGGCCGGCTATGATCCCCGGCTGTCGTCCGGCCCCCATCCCAGAAGCCCACCCTAGAAGCGCGTGAAGAAGCTCGTCCGCATCGCCAACGGTCAAGGATTCTGGGGCGATTCGATCCTCGGGCCGATCCGCCTGTGCAAGGAGGGCCCGGTCGACTACCTGACGCTCGATTACCTGGCGGAGGTGACGCTCAGCATCATGCAGAAGCTGCGCGGCCGCGATCCGAGCAAGGGCTACGCCACGGACTTCGTGGTCATGATCGAGCGCATCCTGCCGGAGCTCGTGTCCAAGGGCATCAAGGTCATCGCCAACGCCGGCGGGGTCAACCCGCTGGCCTGCCGCGACGCGGTCCTGGCGGTTCTGCGGAAACATGGGGCCAAGGGCATCAAGGTGGCGACCGTGGAGGGCGACGACATCTTCGACCGCCTGGACGAGCTGCTCGGGAGCGGCGAGAGCTTCGCCAACATGGACACCGGCGCGCCGCTCGCCAGCGTGCGCTCGACGGTCTCGAGCGCCAACGTCTACCTGGGCGCGTTCCCGATCGCCGAGGCCCTGGGACAGGGCGCCCAGATCGTGATCACCGGCCGGGGCACGGACCCTGGCCTGGTGCTCGGTCCGCTGATCCACGAGTTCGGCTGGCGGCCCGGCGACCACGACAAGCTGGCCGCCGGCACGATCGCCGGCCACATCGTCGAGTGCGGCGCCCAATGCACCGGCGGCAACTTCACCGACTGGCGCTCGATCCAGGACATGGCCATGATCGGCTATCCGCTGATCGAGGCCGACGGCAGCACCGACTTCGTGGTCACCAAACACGCCGGCACCGGCGGCCGGGTGGACGTGCCCACGGTCACCCACCAGCTGTGCTACGAGATGGGCGATCCGCGCCGCTACCTGACCCCCGACGTGGTGGCCGACTTCACCAGCGTGCGCCTGTCCCAGGCGGGCCCCGATCGGGTGCTGGTCAGCGGCGCCAAGGGCGCGCCCGCCACGCCGACCTACAAGGTCTCCCTGTCCTACCTGGCGGGCTGGAAGGCGCTCGGGCAGCTGACGATCAGCGGCCCGGACGCCCTGGCCAAGGCCCAGCTGTGCGCCGAGATCGTCTGGAAGCGCCTGGCCTACGACGGCTTCGAATACGGCCCCGAGGAGCGCCTGGTCGAGTTCGTGGGCGCCAACGTCTGCCACGCGGGCATCGCCGTGCCGGAATCGCGGGAGCCCAGCGAGGTGATCCTGCGCATGGGCGTCAAGGGCCCCGACCGCCGCAAGGTGGACCGCTTCGGCTCGGAGCTCGTGCCGCTGGTGACCAGCGGCCCCCCCGGCGTGACCGGCTTCGCCGGCGGCCGGCCCAAGGCCAGCGAGATCATCGGCTTCTGGCCGGCGCTGATGAAGAAGGACCGCATCCAGACCCGCGTCACCACGGCCGTGTCCTGAGGAGCCCCGCACCATGCCCAAAGTCCTGCTGTCCCGCATCGCCGACGCCCGCTCGGGCGACAAAGGCGAAGGCTCCAACGTGGGCCTGATGGCGCGCTCCGAGGCGGCCTACGAATTCCTGCGCCGCGAGCTCAGCGAAGAGCGCGTGCGCGCGCACTTCGCGGCGATCAACCACGGCGCGGTCAAGCGCTACGAAGCCGCCAACATGCGCGTGCTGAACTTCATCCTGGCCGATTCCCTGGGCGGCGGCGGCTCGGCCTCGCTCAAGACCGATGCCCAGGGCAAGACCCACGGCCTGGCGCTCCTGCGGCTCGAGCTCGAGGTGCCCGCCGACGTGCTCGCCAAGACCCCCGAGCGCTGAAGCCGATGGGCGCCCAAGCAACCGATCTGCGGCGCACGCTGCTGGCGGACCTGCGCCAGCGCGCGCGCGAAAAGGGCGCGGCCGTCGTGCTGCCCGAGGCCCAGGATCCGCGCGTGGTCGCCGCCGCGACCCAGCTGGCGGCCCAGGGCCTCGTGCGCCCGATCCTGCTGGCCGGACGCGGGCTGGTCAGCGCCCCGGCCGGGGTGCGCCTGATCGACCCGGCCAGCGATCCGCGCGCCGGCGCCTTCGCCGCGCGTTATTTCGAGAAGCGCCGCGCCAAGGGCCTGAGCGAGGCCGCAGCGGCGGCCGCCGTGCGCACGCCGCTGATCTTCGGGGCCTTCCTGGTGGAGAGCGGCGAAGCCCAAGCCGCTGTGGCCGGCAGCGAAGCCGCCACGGCGGACGTGCTGCGCGCCGGGATCACCGTGCTGGGCCCCGCCGCGGGCATCCGCACCGTGTCCTCGTGCTTCCTGATGGTGCTGGCCGAGCGCGCCTACACCTTCGCCGATTGCGGCGTGGTGCCGGACCCCAGCGCCGAGCAGCTGGTCGACATCGCCCTGGCCAGCGCCGAGAGCCACCGCCGGCTGGTGGGCGAGACGCCGCGGGTGGCGCTCTTGTCCTTCTCGACCAAGGGATCCGCCAGCCACCCCCACGTGGACAAGGTGATCCGCGCCACGGAGCTCCTGCGCGCCCGCGCGCCGGACCTGTCCGTTGATGGCGAGCTGCAGGTCGACGCCGCGATCGTGCCCTCCGTGGCCGAGAAGAAGGCCCCGCGCTCGCCCCTGGCGGGCCGCGCCAACGTGCTGATCTTCCCGGACCTCGATGCCGGCAACATCGCCTACAAGCTGACCCAACGCTTGGCCGGCGCCACGGCGCTCGGCCCCCTGGTGCAGGGCCTGGCGCGCCCCTACATGGACCTCTCGCGCGGCTGCAGCGTCGAGGACATCGTCGACGTGGCCTGCATCGCCGCGCTGCTCGCCTGAGTTGGTCAGGGCCCCAGGGCCTCAGGGCCGCTGCGGCAGGCCCCCGGCGTCGAGAGCACCGTGGAGGAGCCCGCCGGACGGCCGTCGAGATCAGCGCGGCTCGAGCTGGGCGCTCTTGCGCGCCAGGAACGGCGCGGCCAGCAGGGCCAGGACGTACACGCCCGCGCCGACCCAGACCACCAGGCGGAAGCCCAGGGAGATCGAGAGCACGACGGTCAGCACCGAGCCGACCACGGAGGTGTAGCCGTTGATGCCCCAGGCCCAGGCGCTGACCTGGGGACCGGCGGCGGCGATCTTGCGCAGGCCCAGGGCGAAGGGCATGCCCATGGCCAGCGCCAAAGGCGCCAGCAGGCCCACCGAGATGGCGATGCGCGGGCCGTCGGGCAGCATCAGGGCGGCGTCGAACACGCGCTCCAGCAGGAACGGATAAGCGGCGGCCAGCAAGACCACCCCCAGCAGCGGCAGCAGCGGGCTCGTGAGGCGCGCCGAGAGCGCCGCGCCGATGCCCGAGAAAATCAGCACGCTGAACAGCACCACCGCCAGGGAGTAGAGCGGATTGCCGAGGAACAGGATGAACTGCTGGGCCAGCACCACCTCGACGAAGATGAAGCCCAGTCCCAGGGAACCGAAGTAGAGCAGCACCGGCAGGCGCCGGGCCAGGCGGCCCTCGGGCCCGACCTCGAGCTTCCACAGGGGCTGGATCACGAAGAACCAGGAGACCAGCGCCGAGATGATCAACAGCAGCGCCAGGATCGCGTGGGCGGTCAGGCCGCCCAAGATGTTGAGGAAGCTCTCCTTTTCGGCCAGGTGGCGAAAGCGGGAGACCTCGAAGAAGAACGGCCGGTCGTCCGTGGGCGGGGCCACGTCGTAGGGGTAGTCGCGCAGGAAGGCGGCCTTGTCCGTGGAACCTGCGAAGGTCTCGAACCAGTTCTGGATCGGCAGCTTGGTCTGCGGATGCAGCACCGTCGAAGCCCGCGCGGGATGGAACAGGGGCTTGAACTCGAGCTGGGCGCAGGTCTGGTCGAGGGTCGCCA
>JBIKLM010000292.1:0-5674 GCA_044359835.1 Planctomycetota bacterium | reverse complement strand
CCCGAGCGCGGGCGGCGGCCCGCGGGCGTCGGCCGGCGGCCGGACCCCGCTCGCTCGACGCTCTTCCCCGGGGAGACTCCGAGGTTCCGGGCCGCCCAGGGAGGCGGCCGGACCGACCGGGGTCTCCCCGGCCTGCTGGGTGCGCGGTCTCAGCGCCTGCGGAAACCGCCGCCCCGGCAACCGAGGCCGGGCCAGCAGCGTACCTGCGAGCGGCAGCCCCCAGGGACGCAGGGTCTAGAGTCCGCGGAGCGGCCGGGCGCCGGCCGACCGGGCCCGAGCCGCCGCGCTGCGATCAGGGCAGCAGGGTCAGCGGGACCGGGTTGCTGATGCGGGTCAGGGCCCCGCCCAGCAAGGCGACCCAGGCGTGTTGGACCGGCTTGCAGCGGTCAGATCTGGGTGGATCGCTCCGGCTTCTGCTTCCGTGATGCTGCAGCGCCTGCGGGCGCGCCCATGATTTGGAGGAGCCTGGACGAGCTTCTTGGGCAGCCTGGATCGGGGCAGGATCCCCGGACCACCTTCGAAGCGTATGGAGTCGAGCCTTTGACCCATCGCCACAGCTTCTTCCTGGGCCGAGATCCGAGTCGTTGGGCGGGAGGGCTGCCCGCCTTCGCGGCGCTTCGATGGAAGGATGGGATGCAGGTTTATCCCGGGGACCGAGGCGTGTGGGTCGGTCAACCCGAGGATGGCTTCCGCTTCGTGCCCTCGCTGCCTGGTACAGCCGCTGTGGCGCCGCGGGAGTCGGACGGCACGGCGGAAGTATGCTCCATCGGCGACGCGGAAACCCTCACAGGTCAACTTGGTGAAGACCTGGCGGCAAAAGCGGTCATCCCTTTCGCGGAGGGAGAATGGTCGACGTTCTTCGGGGCCGATTGCACTTACCAAACAGAGGTTTCGCGAGATTGCTGCGTGACACCGGATGGTGATCTGTTGTTTGTGCTGGGCACGAGCTGCCTTCGCGCCTACGGACCGATGACGGTTGATCTTTCGACCCCGCCTCCTACCCCCGCAGTGCCAACAACCCTTCACGATTGTCTCTTGGGGAGGTTCGATGGTGAGTCAGGGAGGCTTGAGTGGATCACTCGACTCGGTGGTAGCAAGAATGACTTAGACGGCTTTGTCGTAGCGACCCCGGACGGCCGCGTTGCGATGACTGGGAGGACTGAATCGCCGGATTTCCCGCTCACCGATGACGCAATCGACAGCAGTTTTCCGCCTCCTTTGCTCCGCAAGGGGTTTGTGCTGCTCTTGCCAGGTGGCGGCGATGTGCTCGAGTACTCGAGCTATCTGGGCCTGTCCACCATCTTCGACCCCACGTCCATCGCCGCGGACTCCTCCGGTCGGCTGGCTGTGGTAGGTGCCTGTTCGACCGACTATTCTCCCGGGCTGGAAGCATGGCAGACGCCGGGCTGGCCGGATCCGCTCACGCCGAACTCGTGGTTCGAGGCTGGCGTAGTCGTCTTTCAGTTAGACACAATGGCGATCGACTACGCGGGGCTGTTCGGTGGGAGCGGTCCCGAGTTCCCCTATGCGGCGACCTTCGATGCGACAGGCGCGTTGACCGTGGTCGGGGTGACGGGCTCGACCAAGCAGAGCTTTCCCAAGACTCCTGATACATATACCGTACCCGTTGTGGGTACTAGCAAGTTGTTTTCCACTCGCATTGCCCCGGATGGCAATTCGTTCGAGTATTCCGCGTGGATTGGTCAGGAGACGAAGCAGGAGCTAGAGGTCGCCGTGCTGCCCGACCGCTCGACCGTGATCGCGGGAAGAATCCTGGCGGGTTCCCTGCCGACCACGCCGGGGGTGCTGGGTCCGGCCGTGGCGTTCGATGATGCCTTCTTGATGCAGCTGAGCCCGGACAGCAAGTCGCTCGTTTGGTGCACGAGCTATGGCGGCCTTTCCGATGACGAGTACATCACTAGCCTGGAGGTAGACGCCTCCGGCATGCTGACAGTCATCGCTCGGAACTCTGGATACCCAGTGGTCAAGCAGTACGGCCCCGGTCTGAGCGTGGGCAACGTCGCGGCGCGCATCGCCCCGGGCGCGACCAAGATCCTCTACTCCGTGGCCTTGACAGAGGCTGCTTCGTTCACCGGTCCGTCTGGCGGAGGTCTGTTGCCTGGCAGCCGGATCGGGATGGGGGGCCAGGCGGCCACCCCGACGTTCCCGGTTTCGGCGGATGCCTTCGACACCACTTATGGCGGGATCTACGACGGCTATGCGGCGGCGCTGAGCCTCTTGCCGGACGGGATCCGGCATCTGGAGGGCAGTGGCGCGAGCTGCTCGGCGGCGATGACCCTGGGGGCCACGCGGCCGGCTTGGCCGGGGCAGGCGGATTTCTCGCTGTTCCTGTCGGGTGGCCCGCCGGCGGGCCTGGGCGTGCTGGCGATCGGGGCCCAGAGCGCGGTGCCCGTGGATGTCGGCGGAGCCCTGTCCTGGGTCGATCCGAACAGCGCCCCGATCCTGCTGCCCCTGGCCCTGGGCCAGAACGGCTTCCGCGAGCTGCCCCTGCCGATCCCCGTGGGCGCGAGCGGCGCAGAGCTGGCCGCCCAGGCCTTCCTGCTGCCCCCGCCCGGCTGCGGTCAAAGCCTGCTCAGCAGCCACGGGTTGGCGATCCGGCTGCTCTAGCTCGGGCTTTTCTCTATGCGCGCGGCTCCCATCGACGATCGGCTCCTGGCGCGTGCGAGGTGCTCGAGCCGCTCGGCCGACTCCTGCCCGCGTTAGGAGGCGCCGACTCGAGTCCGACTCGCGCCGAAGCTGGGTCGCCTCGATTTCCGCGCTCCGTTCGCCGTGGCGTCAGCCCGGAGGCTGCGAATCCTCCGTGGCGACCTCGGGGGCCAGCAGGCGTTCGATGGCGGCGGCCATTTCCAGATTCGCGAGCACCAGCAGAGCGTCGCCGGCGGCCAGTTCGGTGGTGCCGCTGGGGACGACGAATTCGCCGTCGCGGGCGATGGTCACGATCAGCGAGCCGCGCGGCAGGTTGAGGTTGGCCAGGCGCTTTCCGGCTGCGGGCGAGCCCGGAGGCACGTGCAGCTCGGCCACGCGCGTCCCGCTCCTACCCCCGCCGCTGCGTCGGGCGTCGATCACGTCGGCTTCGGCCTGGATGGCCGAAAAGCCGAAGCGCTGCAGCATCAGCCGCGCCATGGCCAGGCCCAACTCCTGCTCGCCGTGCACGCCGATCGTGCGCGGGAAGCGATGCAGGACCTCGCGCAGCGATTCGAGGTGCACGCGGGCGATCACCTCGATCTTGGGATTGACCTTGTGGGCGTGCTCGATCGCCAGGCGCGCGGCGACCGGATCCGGGCTGGCCACGAGCAGGACGCGGGCCCCGCCGATGCCGGCGCGATCGAGCAGCACCGGGCTGCCCGCATCGCCGAACAGGGCCGGGATGCCAGAGAGGCGCAGGCCTTCGACCTTGGCGCGGTCCTGCTCGATGACCACGAAGGGCAGGCGCTCGCGGGTCAGGAAGCGCGCCAGGATCGTGCCCACCTGGCCGTGCCCGATCAGCACCGCGTGGCCGGCGGGCGGCATGTTCTGGCCGTCGCGCAGGTGCCGCAGGCCGCTGTTCTGGCGGGCCAGGAAGCGCGCCAGGGGCCGCAGCCCCAGGAGCCAGCGCTCGAGCGGTCCGGTCAAGCGGAACAGCAGCGGGCTGGCGGTGATCGAGAGCAGCACCGTGGCCAGCACCACGTCGCGGGCGCGCTCCGGCAGCAGGCCTTGCTGGTTGGCCAGCCCGGCGAGAACGAAGGCGAATTCGCTGACCTGGGCCACCGCCGCAGCGACTGTCAAGGAGGGCCGCAGGGGATAACCGCGCAGGAGCAGCACCGACAGGGCCATGGCTGGCTTGCCGATCAGCACCACACCCAGGGAAGCGAACAGGAGCCCCGGCTCTTCGAGCACGAAGCCCGGGTCGAACAGCATGCCGACCGCGACGAAGAACAGCACCGCGAAGGCGTCGCGCAGCGGCAGGGCGTCGGCAGCCGCCTGGTGGCTCGAATCGGATTGGCCCACGACCATGCCTCCGAAGAAGGCGCCCAGGGCGATCGAGGCGCCGAACCATTCCGAGGCCACGTAGGCGGTGCCCAGGGCCAGCACCAGCACGGCCAGGGTGAACAGCTCGCGGGACTGGGCGCGCGCCACCAGGGCCAGCAGCCGCGGCACCAGCAGCGGGCCCAGGCCGAAAACCACCGCACCCAAGAGGCCCACGCGGAGCAGCGCGCCGCCGATCGCGAGGACGAGCTCGCCGCCGCCGGCCCGCAGGTCCACCTGGCCCAGGGCCGGCAAGAGCACCAGCACCACGACCACGATCAAGTCCTCGACCACCGACCAACCCAGGGCGATGCGGCCCGCGGCGGAGCTGAGCTGGTCCGTCTCGATCAGGCCGCGCACGATCACGACCGTGGAGGCGGAGGCGAAGCACAGCCCGAAGATCAGGGCGCTCTCTGGCGCGAGGCCCAGCAGGTGTCCGACCTCGGCGCCCAGGGCGGAGGTGAAGGCGCTGGCGAGCAGCGCGCCGGGGATGGCGATGCGCCGCACCGCCCACAGCTCCGAGAAGGAGAAGCTCAGCCCGACCCCGAACATCAGCAGGATCACGCCGACTTCGGCCAGCTGCGCGGCGAGCGCCACGTTGCCTACGAATCCAGGCGTGTGGGGGCCGACCACGACGCCCGCCAGCAAATAGCCGACGATCGGCGAGAGCCCGACGCGCCGCGCCAGCAGGCCGAACAAGAGCGCTGCGGTCAGGCCCGTGGCGACGGTGGAAACCCACGGCATAAGGGAACTCAGGATGGACGCTGCGCGCGCGCGGGACAAGGCTCCGGGACCAAGGCGCGGCGCCAGCCCTCGACGATCGCGGGCGTTCAAGGGCCAAGCGGCTCTTTCGGGCCGACCGTTCGGTACCGATCGGGCCACTCCGGGCGCGGCGAGGGGATGCGCGTCGGCGGTGCTGATAGCCAATGTGCTCGGCCGATTCCTCGAGGCGGAAGCGCGGCCGGGCGGCTCGCGCTGGCCAGCGGAGGAGCTGGCTGGAGGAGCTGGCTGGCGCGACCGGTGTCCCCCGGGGAGCAGCCGGGCCGCGCCGACGTGCCGGCGACGGCCGAGAGGGCCCCGTTGGAGCCGCGGGGCACGCTGCGCGGCCCGGACAGCTTTCCCCCTCCAGCGCGTCCGCGCGGGCGTCAGCCCGGGGTCTGCGCGGGAGCCGCGGCCCGGCCGGCTGCCCGCGCCGTTGTGGGGGGACTTCCTGGAGCCCTGGACGGCGCCGCCGAACCGCCGCGGGTTCGGACGCCCTCCCAGGACCCCCCCGCGCAGCCCCCCTGGGGCCGCTTTCGGGTTTCCGGTCGGGATTTCGGTGGATTCCTGCACCGCCCGGCCCTCGGGCGCTAGGCTCTGGGTCTTCGCCGTCCCGACCGTGGCCGGCCCGACTCTCGCCAGCGACGTCCCCCCTCCGAAGTGTGTGCTCCCCGGTGTTTCCGGCGGACGTCCAGCCCGATCGATCCCCGAGCAAACCGCTGCCCCAGCCTTCCGCCGAGACCGCGGTTGCAGGCGCCCGCACCCCTGGTTCGTGCGCTTCGTCCCCTCTCCCTTCCGATGCTCCCGTTCGTCTGCCTTCCCGTCCGGTGAGGTGGAGTACGCCGACTTCGATCCGACACCTAGACCGACTCCAGTTCGACTCCACCCC
>JBIKLM010000291.1:0-5697 GCA_044359835.1 Planctomycetota bacterium | reverse complement strand
GGGGGGGGGGGGGGGGGGGCGGGGGGGCGGGGGCGGGGGCCCCCGGAAGGCGCGGAATGTAACCGGCGCGGCTGGCGGATCAAGCCGGGGGTCCGACGGGAGCGGGGGTCGTCCGGTCTGCGCGACCTCGGCCGACGCCGCCCGGGAGGCTCACAGGGACAGGCCGCCGTCGACCACCAGGGTTTGGCCGGTGATGTACTCGCCCCCCGGGCCGGCCAGGAAGGCCACGGCGCGGGCGATCTCCACGGCCTCCCCGACCCGGCCCAGGGGGATCGAGCCCAGCAGGTCCTCGGCGGCCTTGCCCTCGAGGCCGGCGGTCATATCGGTGCGGATGAAGCCGGGGGCCACGGCGTTGACGCAGACCCCGCGCCCGGCGAGTTCCTTGGCGACCGAGCGGGTCAAGCCGATCAGCCCGGCCTTGGCGGCCGCGTAGTTGGCCTGCCCGGCGTTGCCGGTCAAGCCGACCACCGAGGCGATGTTGATGATCCGGCCACGCACCTTCATCAGCGGCCGGCTGGCGGCCTTGATGAAGTTCCAAGCGCCCTTCAGGTTGACGGCGATGACCGCGTCGAAATCCGCTTCGCTCATGCGCAGGAGCAACTGATCGCGGGTGATGCCGGCGTTGTTGACCAGGACATCCAAGCCGCCGAACTGCTCGTGGATCTGCGCGACCAGCGCGATCACCTTGGCGTGGTCCGCCACGTCCACACCGAAGGCTTCCGCTCGCACCCCGGCAGCCCGGCACTCGTTGATCGTGTCGGCGCAGCGCTCGGCCTGGGTGGCCACGGCGGCGATCGCAGCGCCCTCATGGGCCAGGCGCAGGGCGATCGCCCGGCCGATGCCGCGCGAGGCCCCGGTGACCAGGGCGACCTTTCCCAGCAGGGGCTTGTTCTCGGGGCGATCTTCGGTCATCGGCGGAAAGGGGCTGCGGGTTCGGGTTCTGGGGAAGCGCTCGGGGCGCTGTTCTACACGAGGGCCGATCCGGCGCCCAAGCGCTGGGCCGTGGAGGCCTTCCGCGGCTTGACCGATCGCCCCGGACGGCCGGTCGGACGCCGCCCGGGTCTCGAGCTGCCGGGATCCCTGCGCCCAGGGCCGGTCTCCGGCGTGGCGCCGGCCGAGCACGACCGCGCCTGGGGGCGCTGTCCTCCCGCGCTCGGACCGACCGGCTGCGGGTCGTGATCGGCCCTCGCGGCAGAGCCCCAAGAACTCTGACGATCAGCCGAGGTGCGCGGGTTCGGAGACGTTGCGGACCGCGGCGTCCTTGGCGATCTTGCGCAGCAGCCCGGACAGGACTTCGCCGGGGCCGGGCTCGAGGAATCGCGTGCGGCCGCTTCCCACCAGGCGCAGCATCGACGCCTCCCAGCGCACCGGCGCGCACACCTGATCGGCCAGGAATCCCCGGATCTGCGCGGGGTCCGAGACGAAATCTCCGGTGACGTTGGTGACGAAGGGCACCCGCGGCGCTTCGATCTTGACCTTGGCCAGGGCCTCGGCCAGGGCTTTGGCTGCGGGGCGCATGCATTCCGAGTGGAAGCCCCCGGCGACCACCAGGCGGCGGGCCCGGCGCACACCCTGCTCGGGGGCGCGGGCCTCGACTTCATCCAGAGCCGCCAATTCGCCGGAGACCACGATCTGCCCGGGCGCGTTGAGGTTGGCCACCGAACAGATGCCCTTGGCGGAGCCCAGCTTGGCCAGGGCCTCCGCCTGTTCGAACGTGGCCCCCATCAGGGAGATCATTCCGGAGGGGATGCGCTCGCTGGCCGCTTGCATGGCCTGGCCGCGCAGGCGCACGAGGCGCAGCGCGTCCTCGAAGCTCAGGCTGCCGGCGGCCCACAGGGCCGTGTATTCCCCCAGGGACAACCCGGCGACCGCGCTGGCCTGGTGGAGCTCGAGCCCCCGCTCCTGCAGCACGCTGACGATCGCTACCGAGGTGGTCAGGATGCCCGGCTGGGCGATGTCCGTGCGGTGCACGCCATCCCCTTGGTTCCAACAGGCCTCGCTGAGCGCAAATCCGAGCGTGCGGTCCGCCTGTTCGAAGATCTGCGCGGCGCTAGGAAAGGCCTCGCACCAGGCACGCCCCATGCCGGGGAACTGGGCGCCTTGGCCGGGAAACAGGATCGCTTCGTTCATCGGTTGGGTTTCCAACTCCTGGGGGATGGGCGCCGGCCCAGGGCCAGCGACGGCCATCCAGTAGGCGCTCTGCCCGCTTTCGAATCCAGCCCGTGCCCACCGCCGGCTCGCGCCCTAGGCCATGCGTCGGCAACCGGGAAAGCGCCGGGGGTTCGCCGCTGCCCGGCTCTTCGCGCCCGAAGCGCCGCGCGCTCTGATGCAGGGCCCAAAGCTGGTTGAGCCGGACCGGTGGGGATTTCGAGCGCCGCGGGCCTGGCAAGTTTCCCCCAAGAGTGCCGCATCGACAGGGGCTTCGCTGGAGTCGCCGGTCAACACGGAGCGACCCAGCCCCGCTGGCTCGCCGGCTCGGGCGAGCGCAGCGTTTGGGCTCGGCGGGCGGCTCGCGTCTTTCGTAGACCGGGAAAGCGGCCCCAAGCGGGGCCGCCCCACGGTCGAATCACCAGCGCAGCAGGCTGGCGCCCCAGGTCACGCCAGCGCCAAAAGCCACCAGCACGACCAGCTTGCCCTTTTCGATCTGGCCCGCGCGGACCGCCTCGTCCAAAGCGATCGGAACGGTCGCGGCGGAGGTGTTCGCGTAACGCTGGATGTTGACGGCGACCTTCTCGATCGGCATCTGCAGCCGCTCCAAAGCCGAATCGATGATCCGCATGTTGACCTGGTGCGGCACGATCAGGCTCAAGTCTTCGCGGGGATGGCCTTCGAGCATCTCCTCGACCAGCTCGGCCATCTTCTGCACGGCGAAGCGGAACACGCCCTTGCCCTGCAGCTTGATGTAGTGCTCACGGGCGTCGAACATGCCCGGATGGGGGCGATTCTTGTTGCCCCCTCCCGGGATCTGGATCAGCTCGAAATCGGCGCCGTCGGCCCCCATCGTGCTCTTCAGGATCTGGCCCTGCCGGCAATCCGCGTGGGGCATCAAGACCGCCGCTCCCGCGCCATCGCCGAACAGGATGCAGCTGCCGCGATCCTGCATGTCCAGGCAGCGCGAGAGGATCTCGGCGCCGATGGCGAGCACGCGCTTGCAACGCCCGGAGGCGATCAGGGCCTCGCCCACCTGCATGGCGTTCAGGAATCCGGTGCAGGCGGAGGCCACGTCGAAGGCGAAGGCCTTCTTGGCCTGCAGGTTCTCCTGCACCAGCACGGCGCAGGAGGGCAGCTGGAAGTCGGGCGTCAGGGTGCCGACGATGATCGCGTCCAGGTCCTTCGGATCCACGCCGGCCATCTCGAGGGCCCGGCGGGCCGCTTGGGTGGAGAGCAGGGAGGTCTGGTCGTGCTCCTCCGCGAAGCGGCGCTCCTCGATGCCCGTGCGCTGGCGGATCCACTCATCCGAAGTGTCGATGAAGCTCTCGAACCAGGAGTTGGGCACCACCCGCTTGGGCAGGTATGAGCCGGTTCCAGCGATGCCAACCGGTCGGATCGAAGCCATGTTCAGGGAGCCAGGGGGAGCGCAGGGGCGCGGAGGGTGCGCTGCCGGCGGAACCCGGGCAGCCCACCCCTAGTTTGCGTTCGAAGGCGCCAGGATGCCAGCCGGGGGCTCCGCGGAGGCCCCCTGGGGCCCGCGGAGCGGCCTCCCGGAGTGCCCGCGGCCCCAGCGCGGGTTCAGTGCTTCTCGCCGTCCCCTGGCGGATCCCAGCGCTGGAACAGAGCGGCTGCAGAGCGGGCGACGCGGCGGGAGCCCGTCGTTATCCCGGGGCTCAGCGAGGGGGGCGGTCAGCGGCTGACCCCGGCAGCGGGCCCCGCCGAGGACCGGGAAGCGCTCCGGGTTCCCTCGGGAGGCGTCGCAAGCGGGCGGCGGATGGCAGCGCTTGTCCCGGCTCCCGAGCTGGCCGCCGCGCCGCTTTCCGGGGCGCGTCTAGCTCGCGCCGCCAAGCGCAGGGGATCCCTGGCCTTGGAGTCGCTCGAACCTCCTCCGAGGTCACCCCGGGGAAGGCCGCCCAGCTCGCGGTCCGCCCCTCGCACCTGCCCGCTCGATCCCGAGCGAGGCTTGAGGCCTGCTCCACACACGCCGGGGATCCGAGCCGCCGACCCCGAGGCACTCCCCATCGTCCGTTCGGGCCGACGCACGGGTCGTTTACGCCAGAGGAGGCCACGGCGCGCCAGGCGACCGCCTGCGATCGGAGTGAGCTGCTTCCGCTGGACCGGAGCGCGCCCGGGGCTCGGTCAGCCGGCGCGCAGGCCGCTGACGATCTGCCGGTTGACACCGGAGGCGAGGGCCCGGGCCGCCACGACGCACGCATTGGCCACGGCGTTGGCATCGGAGCGTCCATGGCCGATCACCACGATGCCGCCGACCCCCAACAGCAGCGCCCCACCGTACTCGGAATAGTCCAGGCGCTTGGCCAGGTTCCCCAGGGCCAGCTTGGTGAACGGGGCCCGTTGAGCTTCCAGCTCCTTGGCGAACAGGCCCATCAGCACCGTCGCCAGGCTCTCCATCAGCTTGAGCACCACGTTGCCGGTGAACCCATCGGTGACGATCAGGTCGGCCTTGCCCGCCAACATCTCCTTGGGCTCCACGTTGCCGACGAATTCGAGGCCGGAAGCGGCCAGCAGATCGAAGGCGGCCTTGGTCAGGTCCGTGCCCTTGCCCTCCTCTTCCCCGATGTTCAGCAGGCCCACGCGCACCTGCTCCTGGCCGAGCACGTTGCGGGCGTAGATGGCCCCCATCTGCCCGTATTGGAGCAGGTGTTCCGGCTTGGGAACCGCATTGGCTCCCATATCGATGATCGTCAGGGGCCGGCCGACCAGATCCATGGTGACCGCGATTCCTGGACGGCGCACGCCCTCGAGCACGCCCAGGCCCAAGGTTGCCGCCCCCACGCAGGCCCCGGTGTTGCCCATACCAACGACCGCCCCCGCCTGCCCCTGCTTGACCGCGCCAACGCAGCGCATGATCGAAGAGTCCGGCTTTTGCCGCAGCGCCACGCCGGGCTTTTCGTCCATGCCGATCACGTCCTTGGCGTGCAGGATGGCGAAGCCCGGATCACCTCCCTGGGCCGCGAGTTCGGCCCGGATCGCGCGCTCGTCCCCCACCAGGAGGATCTGTTCCAGGCGCAGCGGATGCCTCCGATCCGAACGGATCGCGCGCAGGGCTCCGGCGACGATTTCCTTGGGCGCATGGTCCCCTCCCATCACATCCAGGGCGATCACGGAGGCGGGGTCGATCTTGGGGGAGGCGCTCATGGGCGGCGTGTGCAGATGGAGGTGTCCCGCGGGGCAGGGCCCACTAGGGCGCAGGATCCTAGCGCCGGCCCAAGCCGCGCCGCAGCACCTGCGAGCCCCCCCCCCAGCGCGCCCAGCCACGGATATGGGTCGGCGAGTCGGACGATCCGCGGCCTCGAGAGCGAGGGTTCCGTCGCCTCGATACGCCAGGCCCCTGGGCCTTGTGCGGGTTTGCCGGATCCGGGAAGCCTGGAAGCTCCGGCGCATCGCTCTCTGAGCCAAGCAGACAAACAGCGAGCCCGGACAGGGCCGGGCTCGTGGGTCGCTTCGATCGTGAGCCCGCCGGGCGCGGGGCCGGAGCTCGATCGGATCCCGGCGGATGCGCCAGGCACTTCGCTGGCCAGCCCC
>JBIKLM010000290.1:0-5698 GCA_044359835.1 Planctomycetota bacterium | reverse complement strand
CTTCGAGCTCGATCTCGAGCCCGTCGCCCACGCGGCGCACCAAGACCTCGCGGCCGTAGACCCGCAGCTTGGTCTGCCCCTCGGGATCGAAGCGCGCCACCTGCAGCTCGCCCGAGGTGCGCCATTCGAGGTCGCCGTCGCGGCGCAGGCCGAGGCGCACCGGCCGCGGCGAAAAGGAGCGCCGCTTGGTCTCATCGGTCTGGCGCGGCCGCGACTCGAACCAGACCTCCGCCAGGAAGGGGGTCGGCTCGAACTGCTGCCGCAGGCTGCGGGCGATCGGATCCGCGTCCTGCAGCTTGGGCAGGGCGTGGTGCAGCACGCTGACGCTGGTCCCGAGCACCTCCAGGAACACGTCCACGTCCTGCCGCGCGCGCTGCTCCTCCGCCGACGCTCCGTCCAGCTCGGGCCGCACGCTCTCGAGCAGGTCGCGCTGCTCCTGCCAGCGGTTCCAGATCCACACGTTGTGGATCAGGGTGTTGAGGCCCATGAAGCTCAGCGTCAGCAGCAGCACGGCCGTGCTCGAGCGCGTCCAGACCCCCATCAGCGTGGCGAAGGCCGAATGGATCGAGAAGCGATAGACCACGCTGAGCCCGGACCAGAGCAGCGACGGATCGAAATAGCGCGAATTGGCCAGCAGCCCGAGGGTGATGCCGCCCATCAGGATCAGGCTCAGCAGCGCCACGAACAGGATCCCGGCGACGTAGCGCGCCAGCAGCAGGCGCAGGCGCGAGACGGGCTTGCTGAACAGCGGATCGGCGGCGCCCTTCTCGAGCATCTGCGGCACGAAGAAGCAGGTCGCGGCCAGCACGAAAAAGAGCCCGAAGGTGCCCGCCAGGTTGGTGACCAGGAGCTCCACCAGGCCGGCGATCGCGCGCTGCTGGTCGGAGCCCTGGACGTCGGGGATCAGCGGCGAGACGGCCTGCAGCAGGTCGCGGTACTCGTAGGTGCGCCAGCCCCAGGCCAGCACGACCTCCTCTTCGCGCAGGCCCAACAGCCAGGGGACGAGCAGCAGCAGCAGCGTCAGGAACGCCAGGATGCGAAAGACCCGGTTGTCGAGCACCTGGTAGAGGGCGTCGAAGAACAGCGCCCGGCGGATCGCCGCACGATTCATGGCCGGCCTCCGGAAGCGGCGCTGGTCTGCACCACGGATTCGATGAAGGTCGCTTCGAGGCTCAGCTTCTGGCGCGACAGGCCGCGGATCGAGACGCCGCGGGCGCGCAGCCGGTCCACCAGGGCGTCGATCGCCTCGGGCGCCGCTTCGATGCTGAAGCCCTGCCCCTCGACCTGCAGGTTCTGGCCCAGCCCCGCGGACAGCTCGGCCAGGTCCGACGGCAGAGGCTCGAGCTCGAAACGCACCAGGTTGGTGCGCGGCGTCAGGTCGTCCAGGCTGCCGAGGCGCAACACGCGCCCCTTGTCGATGATCAAGACCCGATCGCACATGCGCTCGACCTCCATCAGGAGGTGCGAATTGAGGAACACGGTCACGCCGCGCTGGCGCTGCTCCTCGATCACCTCGCGGATCGCCGCGCGTCCGACCGGGTCGACGCCGTCGGTGGGCTCGTCGAGGAACACCAGTTCGGGCTCGTGGATCAAGGCTTGCGCCAGCCCGATGCGCTGCTGCATGCCCTTGCTGTATTCCTTGAGCTTGCGATCGGCGCTGTCGCTCATGCCGACGCGTTCGAGCCAGGTCCCGATGCGCGGCCGCAGCCAGCGCCGGTCGCGGCCGGAGAGCTGCCCGAACAGCTCGAGCACCTGCCGCCCGGTCAGGTAGCCCGGCAGGCGGTGGCCCTCGGGCAGGTAGCCGATCCGGGCGCGCTGGGCCGCCCTGCCGGCGCGCTCGCCGAACAGGCGCGCTTCCCCGCGGTAACCGACCGCCAGCCCGAGCAGCACCTTGACCAGCGTGGTCTTGCCGGCGCCGTTGGGGCCCAGCAGGCCGAACACGCTGCCGCGCCCGACCTCCAGGTCGATGCCGCGCAGGGCCTCGTAGGGCGCCTTCCATAGGCCGCGGCGATAGGCCATGGTCAGCCCGCGCACGGACACGATCGTTTCGTCTTGGGTCACGGCGGCCAGGTCGTAGGGCACTCGGAGCCTGAGGGGCCGCCGATCGGCGGCCGGAGCGCCTGCGGACAGGCTGATCCTGCGTTGCGGGCGGAGCCCGGGACGATTTCTTCAAGGCTGCCCGGGGCGCAGCGAGCATAGGCCCCGCGGCCGGCGGCGCCAGGGCGGGCAGCGGCGATCGTGCACCCAGGGCGGGGCCTGCGGACCCGCGGCGGCCGGGGACCCTGGCGCGCGGCCGCGCTCAGTCGCACAGCGATAGGCCCAGGCGAGCGGCGCCGAGCCAGCCCGCGTCGGTCCCCAGGCTGGCGGGGCGCAGCAGGACCCCGTCCAGGCGCTGGCCGTAGCTGCCCGCCGAGAGCCCGCGCCGGATTCCGGGTTCGAGGCGCGGGAAGGTGGCGGCGAAGCCGCCGCCGATCACGAAGGCGCGCAGGTCGAGCAGGTTCAGCGCGGTGGCCAGCCCGAGGCCCAGGTCGAAGCCGATCGCTTCGAGCAGATCCCGCTCCGGACCCGGGGAACGCGCCGCGGCCTCGTCCAGGGCGCGCAGGTCGCCGGGCGCCCCCCGCGGCAGGCCGGCCGCTTCCGCGCGGCGCCGAGCGGCCGTGGCCGAGGCGAATGTCTCGAGGCAGCCGATGCGCTCGCAGCCGCAGCGCGGGCCCTCGCGGGCGACCTTCACATGGCCGATCTCGCCGGCCATGCCGAATCCGCGATAGAGCTTGCCCGACAGGATCAGGCCGCCGCCCACGCCGGTGCCGAGCGTCACGAACAGGAAATCCGAGAGCTCCTTGCCCGAGCCGAGCCAGTCTTCGCCCAGGGCCGCCGCGTTGGCGTCGTTTTCGAGCCGCACCGCGCCGCGCGGCAGGCTGAGGCGCGTTTCCAGGGCCGCGACCAGCGGCTGGCCGTCCAGGTAGGGCAGGTTGGGCGAGTCGGTCACGCCGCCGAGGCGCAGGTCGAGCAGGCCCGGAACGCCGATGCCCAGCCCGCCGCCGCCGCCCAGTTCGCGAAACAGCTCCGCGCAGGCCGAGAGCAGCTGCTCGAAACTGGCGCCTTCCCCGAGGTCCCTGCCGCCGCGCGCCAGGATGCGGCCCTCTCGATCCACCCGCCCGGCCTTGATCGACGAGCCGCCCACGTCGAAGCCGATGCCGCTGGGCGCGCCCGCCGAGCTCCGATCCCCGGCTCCTGTCGGTCCTGTTTGGTGCATCGCTGGCCGGAGCTTCCGGACGCGTCCGGGGCGTCCGCGACGGGGCGGATGGCCGCTTCAGCGCCCGCGGATGCGGCGCGTGACCCGGCGATAGGCCTTGTGGTACTCGGAGGCGGTCTTCTCCCAGGAGAAATCCTGGGCCAAGCCGCGCTTCACCAGGCCTTCCCACTCGGGATGGCGGAAGTGGTCGACGGCCCGCACGACGCCCTCCAGCAGGCCGTCGCCGGTGTAGGGCGAGAAGTGCAGCGCCAAGCCTTCGGCCGGGTTCTCGATCGCGTCCGGCAGGGTCTGCTCCAGGCCGCCCTGGTTGTAGATCATCGGCACGACGCCATAACGCAGGGCCACGGCGAAGAGCGGATTGGCGGGCTGGTAGTGCGAGGGCAAGAGCAGCAGATCCGCGCCGCCCATGATCTTGTGGGCTGCGGCGGCGTCGTAGCCGCCGATCACCCGCAGGCGGCCCACGAAGGTGCCTTCGATCGTGCGCAGGCGCTTGCTGATGTCTTCGCCGCCCTGCCCCATGACGATCAGCTCGATGTCGCGCTCGAGCACCGAACCCAGCACCTCGGCCAGCAGGTCGAAGCCCGAATCCGCGTCCCAGCGCCCGATGTGGCAGGCCACCAGGGACTTGGGGGTCACGTCCAGGCGCAGGCCCTCCTGCAGCACTTGCTTGCAGCGCGCCTTGCCGGAGAGGTCCGTGGCCTGGGCGGAGAAAGCCGCCGGCAGCAGCGGGTCCTTGGCGGGGTCCCAGGCGCTGTAGTCGACGCCGTTGTGGATGCCGACCAGCTCTTTCTTGCGGCGCTGGAAGGTGTCCTCCAGCCCATAGCCGCGGTCCCGCTGCTGGATGGTCTGAGCGTAGGTGGGCGAATGGGTGCCCACCACCGTGCCGAATTCGGCGCCGGCCTTGACGAAGTTGACCTTGCTGGAGTGCTCGACCCCCTCCAAATTGCGGAAGAACTCGTGCGGCACGCCGATCTTGGGCAGGATCTCACGCTCGAACTCGCCCTGCATGGCCAGGTTCGAGATGGAGAAGAAGGTGCCCGCGTTGGTGGTCGGGTGATTCTCGCGCTGTTTGTCGCGGTATTCGAGCTTGTGCAGCAGCGGGATCAGCCCGGTGGTCCAGTCCATGCAATGGAACACATCGACCGGGAAGTTGAGCAGCTGCGGGGCTTCGAGCACCGCGCGCGCGAAGATCGCGTAGCGGCGCCAGTTGTCCGCGTAGGGGCCGTTTTCGTCCCCGTACGGATAGCGATCGCCGAACAGGCGCGGATTCTCGAAGAGCACCAGCTTGAGATCGCCCAGCTGCCCCTGGCGCAGCAGGATCTCGGTCTTGGTGTTGCCGTCTTGCACCTGCAAGCGGCCGAGCACCTCCAGGTGGGTCAGCGCGCTCGGATCCGCCTGGATCGTGCGCGGCATGAAAATGCGCACGTCGCAGCCCGAGCGCTTGAGGCTCGTGGCCAGGTCCAGGGCGACCGTGGCCAGGTTGGTGCGCCTCACCAGGGGCGCGAGCTCGGGCGTGACGAAAGCGACCTTTACCAAGAGCGGAATGCCCCCCGGGGGCGGGGGGCGCTGTGGAGCGCCCGGCGCGGCCAAAACAGGGCCGCTCGGGTCCTCGGATGATGGAACCCAGGTCGCCCGAGGCCCAGAGCCGAGCCGGTGAGGGCGCCCTAAAGTCTTTGTTTTGGGAGACTTAGGAGCCGCCCTGGGCGCGCTCCTGCAGCTCCAGGGCCTGGGGCATCAGGGCCTCCATCTGGGCGATGCGGGTCTGGTTGCTCGGGTGCGTCGAGAGGAACTGGGGGCCCGAGTCCCCCCCGCTCATGGCCGCCATGCGGCTCCAGAAGCGCGTGGCCTCCCGCGGGTCGTAGCCCGCGCGGGCCATCAGGATCAGGCCCGTGTGGTCGGCGTCCAGCTCCTGGGAGCGGCCGAAGGGCAGGTTGACCAGCAGCTCCAGGCCCACCATCCCGGTCTGGATGTAGCCGCCCCAGTCCGGCTTGGCGACCATGAGGGCCTCCGCGGCCCCCTGGGTCACCATCGCCTGGCTGAAGCGCTGGGCCCCGTGGCGCGCCAGGGCGTGGCCCATCTCGTGCCCCATGACCACCGCCAGCCCGGCCTCGTTCTGGGTGATCGGCAGGATGCCCGTGTAGACCGCCATCTTGCCCCCCGGCAGGCAGAAGGCGTTGGCGCTCTGGGGGTTGTCGATCAGCACGACCTCCCAGGCGAAGCCGGGATCCACGTCCCGGGCGGCCACCACCAGGCGGTCCATGACGCGCTTGACCAGGGCCGCGTCCGGCCCGCTGCTGATCACCTTTTCGCCGGCCAGCACCTCCTGGAAGGCCGCGGCGCCGAGCGGCGTGTCCTGCTCGACCCCGAACAGCACCAGGCCGCTCTTGCCGGTGATCGGGTTGGTGGCGCAGGCCACCAACAGGGCCAGGAAGCCGAAGGCTC
>JBIKLM010000289.1:0-5708 GCA_044359835.1 Planctomycetota bacterium | reverse complement strand
CAGCCCGTGGCGCGCTCCCAGGCGTAAACCAGGATCATGCCGGGGTCGGTCTCGAGTTCGAGCACGCGCCAGGGCGCGCCCAAGCGTTCGAGGCAGAGGCCCAGCTCCATGCCCGGGGTCAGCTCGGCGACCGCCTCGGATGGTGGCGCCTGGAAGCGATCCATGGATCGGTAGCTGAGCTGCACGCAGCCCACCAGGCCCAGGCAGAGGCTGGAGGCAAGGCCCATCCAGTGCGCGGCGAATCCGCCGCGCCCGGAATCAGCCCAGCCCATACTCGACCTCATCGGCTTCGTAGGTCGTGCCGACGTGGGTCAGGCGGTCGTCCTTCGAGAAAAAGCACCAAATGCGATCGGCGGAGGTTTCTTCGTTGTTCCAGTTGAACACGAACAGGAACAGTCCGGTTTGTTTGGTGCGCTCGAACTCGAAGCGGTAGGCGGCGCGCTGGTCGAGCTCGACGACCTGCACGGGCGCGCCCAGGATCGCCACCACCTCGGCGGCGCTCATGCCGGGGACCAGCTTGGCGACCGCCTCGCGCGGGATCGGCTGGTTGATGCGGTTTTGGGAGAGCAGGCAGCTCGAGAGGCCGAGGCAGGGCAGCAGGGCCAAGAGGAAGGCCAAGCGCAGGGGCAGCAGCGGGGAGCGCATGGGGGGGAGCAGACCGGGGGAGGAGCGGTGGAATGGAAACTCGGGATCGGAGCGGGCCAGCGCTGGTAGCGGCCCGGGCCAGGACCGCGATCAGAGCCGGGCCGCACCGCGCGGGTCCGCGGCGGCCGGGGCCCGTCGGCGCGCGGCCAGGAGCCGCGGCGCTCCGGCCGGATACGGGCTTCCCGCCGGTTCGGATTCAGCCAGCCGCTCCAGTTCCCGCCCTTCCCGCGCATCCAGCCAGGCCTCGACCTGTTGGGCCTCCGTCTCGCCCCCGGGGTGCCCCGGATAGACCACCAGGGCCAGCAGGCCGCCCGGCGCCAGCAGCTCGAGCGCCCCGTGGAGCGCCGCGAGGGTGCTGGCCGAGCGCGTGATCAGCCGGCGGTCGCCGCCTGGCAGATAGCCCAGGTTCATCACCAGGGCCGCCGTGGCCCCGCGCCAATCCGGCCCGGCCAGCTCGACCAGCTGGGCGTGGTCGCCGAGTTCGAAGCGCACCGGCGCCAGAGCCTGTGGATCGGCGGCGATCAGGCGCATGGAGGCTTCGATGGCCTTGGACTGCAGATCGATGGCCAGCACGCGCCCCGCGGGCCCGAGCAGGCGCGCCAGCAGCAGCGTGTCGCGCCCGCGCCCCGCGGTGGCATCGATGGCGCGCTGGCCGGGCCGCAGCCAGGCCGCCAGCAGGGCGTGGCAGCGCTCGACCGCGGAACCCATGGCCGCGCACTGTACGCCCCGCGGGCGGCCGGGTCAGCCGGTGGGCCAGGCCGCGCGGATCACTGGGTCTTGGCGCGGATGCCGTTGGTGGCCGCGAAGCCCTGGACCGCGCCGGGATCGGCGAACCAGAACTGCAGCACCACGTCGAGCCCCGCGGGCACGGCCGCGGGCCAGGTGACCGGGATGTTCAAGATCCCGGCCGGCCCGAAGGCGAAGCCGAAGTCGAGCACGCTCGGGAAGGGCACCAGGGTCCCGCCCAGCAGCGGCAGGTTCAGCACCGAGTTGCCGTAGACCAGGATCGCCGGGGCTCCCGGCAGGCCGTTGCCGGCCTGGATCAGCACCGAAGAGCCCGGCGCCAGCGCGCCGCTGGCCTTGAGCCAGGGCAGGCCGTTCAGGCCGGCGAGGGCGCCGCCTAGGGACACCCACGGATTGGCCGCCAGGGCCGCGACCGCGTCGATGTCCGCGCCCGGGCTGCAGCCCGTGGTGTCGCCCTGGGCCGGGTCGTCGACCAGGCGCACGAAACGGAACAGGTCGAGCGGACCGAAGCCGAAGGCGTCGAGGTCGATCGAGGAGACCGCGCCGGCGACCAGGCCGACCGGGGACCAATTCACCCCGTCGGCGCTGAGCGACACGAAGGTGGCCTCCACGTCCGGGCCGCGCTCATAGATCCACAGGTCCGGGTCGGGCGTGCCGCTGCCGGAGATCGAGCTCGATTGGAACTCGAGCGTCAGCGAGCCGCCCACGCCCACGGTCACCGTGGCCTGCTGGCTGTCGCTGCAGGTGCCCGCGCCGGGGGCGTTCGGGTCGTAATCCGGGGCGCCCAGGGCCTCGAGCGGGGTCAAGAACTGCGGCAACGGGCCCGGACCCGGGGAGAACCCGGCCAGGGCTTCGGCGAAGACCAGCTTGGGCTCGATCACCACGGTCAGCGCCGGCCGCAGGGTCGCGATGGGGCTCTCGCTGAGCAGCAACCCGAGGCCGTCCGTGCCGCCGGGCAACAGCGCCAGCCCGTGGTTCGGGGCCCCATCGGCCCAGGCCTGCACCGCGGCGGTCACGAGCACCTCCTGGCGGGCGCTGTTGCCCATCGGCAGGATCGTGCCCACCGGGGCGGCGCTGGCCTCGATTCCGTCCGCCTGCACGCCGTTGCCGCCGTAGGCGCTGGCGTAGGTGGCGCTGGCGGCATTGAAGGGCTGCAGCAAGCGGTGCACCGGATGGCTGTTGGTGCTGGCGGCGGGGCTAGCGCCCGTGGCGAGGTGCAGGCGCGCTTCGCGGATCTTGGCGCCCGGCGGGATCTGGCCGGGTCCCGGGCCGATCAGCCCATCGAAACGCAGCAGGATCGATCGCGACGGATCGCTGTCGACGAATTCGCTGGCGGCGGCGGAGAGGTTGGTGTTCGGCATGTCGGCGGCCAAGACCGTGTCGACCGCGCCGAGATACACGCCGCTCGGGTTGATCACATCCTGCTGGAAGCTGCCCAGGCACGGCGTCAGGGAAGCCAGCGGGGGGGCCGAGTTCAGCGCCAAGACCTGGGCCAGGTCGGAGCCAACCGCGCCGCCCGGCGCACCCAGGTTCTCGAGCCGCAGCCGCCGGACGCTGGCCCCGGGCAGGATGCCGAAGTCGCTCAGATCCACGGCGCGCACGTTGATCCCACTGGTCGGGCCACAGCCGGCCTGGAAGCCCGTCGAGGTCACGCTGTAATTGCGCGGGCTCGACCATTCGCAGATCGCCTCGAAGAACACGGACAAGCGGAAATTCTCCGCCCCGCCGATCTCGAACACGACCAGGTCCGCTCCCGGTCCGTTGACGATGCGGTTGTCGAGGAAATCAAGCTGCAGCACCGCGCGCCCGAACAGCCAGTTGGCCGCGCTGTTGCCCTGCATCACGGTGCCGACGCTTTGCGACAGGCTCTGGCCGGGGTAGGCCGCCAAGATGCCACAGGCGGCCGCCGCCCCGCCGAACTCCGGCTGGCTGCCGGGCAGGGGCACCACCAGGTCGGGGCCGGCCAGGGCGTCGAACGTGAAGCCCCCCAGGGAGATCTGGGCCGCGGCACCAGCGGGTGCGGCCAGGCACAGGCCGATGCCGAGCAGGGCCGGCAGGCCGGACGGGAAGCGAAGTGCGGGCGTTTGGGCTGCGTTGCGTGGCATGGATTCGTGGGGGCTCGGGGGGGCTCGGGGGGGAGGCCTCCTGGAGATCCAGCGCGGGCGCCGATCGTCCCGCTCGCCCCGTTCCTTTGGGCCGGGCCAGGGCCCTGGCAGCCGTCCCTGAGCGCTACCCCCCGTTCGCCGTTCCCCGGCGCCGTTCGCCGCTCCCTGTTCCCCGGCCAGCGGCCCCCCCACCAACGCCGCCGCACTCACAATCGCGGTCGGGGCGCGAGGAGCGAGGTCAACCTGCTCGACGCAGACGCGTCGAGCAGGCCACGGCGGCGTCGGGGGGCGCGGGAGAGGCGGGTGAGCGACGGCGTCCACAAGCGGGCCAGCGCTAGGGGCGCTGACCCGCAGGCCGGGCTTCAGGGCGCCAGGAAGGTCAGCGCCAGGCCCTGGCTGGTGCTCAGGCCGAAGGGGGGCAGGGGGCAGCTGCTCGAGGCCCACAGTACCTGGGCGTAGAGCGTCTTGCCGACCAGGTTGCGGTTATTCGGGATCGGCGCGGGCGCCAGGGCGTTGCCGAATGCGTCGCTGCTGAAGGGGATGGTCAAGAGGGCCGCAGAGAGCGGATCGATGTGCAGCAGCACGCCCAGACCGAAGGGGTCGGAACCGAGCAGGTCCTGGCCCGTCGCCAGCACGCCGAAACCGGCGCTCAGGGGCGGCGCGTTGCTGCACGTGATGCCGAACTGCGGCGAGCCGATCAGCGGCGCGTGGGTCACGTCCAGGATCTGTGTGCCCGCGCAGCCGGGCGTGCCGGTGCCGTAGCTCACGGTGCCGGGATTGTTGTCGAGGTCGAAGATGTAGGCAGCACCTGACTCGCCGGCGCTGTCATTCGCCTGGTTCCCGTTCACGCCCGTGGCGTTGCTGTCCTCCCCCATGGCCCCGACCAACACCGTGTCGCCGCTCACGGCCACTGAGATGCCGAACAGGTCGTTCCCCCAGGTATTGGAGGCCTTGAGGTAGGCCTGCTGAGTCCAGACACCGCCCGAGCGGACAAAGACGTAGGCTGCTCCAGACTGATTGGCGCTGTCGTTCGCCTGGTTGCCGTTCACGCCCACGGAGTTGCTGTCCTCGAGCCCAGCCCCGACCACCACCGTGTCGCCGCTGACAGCCACAGCGTGGCCGAAGTCGTCAAGTAAGCCTGTATTGGAGGCCTTGAGGTAGGCCTGCTGGCTCCAGACGCCGCCCGAGCTGACAAAGACGTAGGCCGCGCCGGAGCGCGCGACGCTGTTGTCCGCCTGGTTGCCGTTCACGCCCGTGGCGTTGCTGGAATCGCCAACCGCCCCGACCACCGCCGTGTCGCCGCTGACAGCCACCGAGATGCCGAAGAAGTCGTTTGTCTCCGTATTGGATGCCTTGAGGTAGGCTTGCTGGCTCCAGGCGCTGCCCGAGCGGACGAAGACGTAGGCTGCGCCTGAGCCAACGGCGCCGTTATCAGCCTGGTTGCCGTTCGCGCCCGTGGCGATACTGTCCTCTTCATACGCCCCGACCACCACCGTGTCGCCGCTGACAGCCACCGAGAAGCCGAAGAAGTCGCTTGTCCCCGTATTGGAGGCCTTGAGGTAGGCCTGCTGGCTCCAGACGCTGACCGAGCGGACATACACATAAGCCGCCCCGGAGTTCCCGGCGCTGTTGTTCGCCAGGTTGCCGTTCACACCCGTGGCGTTGCTGTCCTCGGTGTTGGCCCCGACCACCACCGTGTCGCCGCTGACCGCAACCGAGTGGCCAAACCAGTCACTTGCCTCCGCATTGGAGGCCTTGAGGTAGGCCTGCTGGCTCCAGGCGCCGCCGGACCGGACGAACACGTAGGCTGCGCCGGAATCCGAGGCGCTGTTGTCCGCCTGGTTGCCGTTCACGCCGGTGGCGTTGCTGTCCTCCTTCAACGCCCCGACCACCACCGTGTTGCCGCTGACGGCCACCGACCAGCCGAACTGGTCGGACTCGTCGGTATTGGAGGCTTTGAGGTAGGCCTGCTGGCTCCAGACGCCGCCCGATCGGACGAAGACATAGGCTGCGCCGGAATCCGAGGCGCTGTTGTCCGCCTGGTTGCCGTTCACGCCGGTCGCGCTGCTGTCCTCCGCCCACGCCCCGACCACCACCGTGTCGCCGCTGATGGCCACCGACCGTCCGAAGAGGTCGCCCAGCGGCGGGAAAATCCCCCCGCCCTCGCTATTGGAGGCCTTGAGGTAGGCCTGCTGCACCACAGGGTCGATGGTG
>JBIKLM010000027.1:0-19310 GCA_044359835.1 Planctomycetota bacterium | reverse complement strand
CCGAGCCCGAGTCGATCTCTGGTTTTCTGTGGGCCCGTCGCACTGCCGCCACGCCTGCGCCGTCCGGGCGAAGCATTGCCGTGTGCAGGCCGCACCGGCGGCGCTCACATGCCCCAATCGCGCAGATAGCGGAAATCGTGCCCGATCGTGCGTTCCGACAGCTTGGCGATCACCGGTGGCAGGCGCTTGTATTGGTTGCGCACGATGCGCTGCGCGATCTTCTTGACCACGTCCGCGGGGAAGCCCTCCTGGAGCAGATCGTCGACCTTCATGCGCCGATCGACGAGCCGCCACAGGATCGCGTCGGCGAAGGCGTAGCTGAAGCCCAGATCGCC
The DNA here is from genome assembly GCA_044359835.1 of Planctomycetota bacterium. Classification (GTDB taxonomy): domain Bacteria; phylum Planctomycetota; class UBA1135; order UBA1135; genus JBIKLM01. The sequence continues at coordinate 18,975 of JBIKLM010000027.1, read as the reverse complement.
CTCGTCGGTCTGCCCGGCGCTCAGGTCGGCGCTGGGGGGCTTGTCGAGGATCTCCGGCGGCACCTCGAGGTGCCGAGCCAGCTGATAGACCTGGTGCTTGTAGAGGTCGCCCAGCGGGTTCAGCGCGTGCGCGGAATCACCGAATTGGGTCGTGTAGCCGAGCAGCATCTCGGTCTTGTTGCTGGTGCCGACCACCAAACCCTTCCATTCGACCGACAGGTCGTAGAGCACCAGCATGCGCTGGCGCGCCATGACGTTCCCGCGGCGCGTGGGATCCTGGACTTTTTCCTGCTCGAGATAGGCGTCGACCGGCGCGCTGATGTCGATGCGCCGCAGCGGGGTCCCCAGGCGCCGCGCCAGGAGTTCCGCGTGCTCGAGGCTCGTGCGCGCCGAAGATCGATAGGGCAGGGCCACGCAGAGCACGTTCTCGGGGCCGAAGGCGCGCGCCGCCAGGGCCGCCGAGAGCGCCGAGTCCACCCCGCCCGAAAGCCCGAGCAGCACGCGCTGGAAACCGGCCTGAGAGACCTCCTCGCGCAGGAAACTGACCAGCAGTTCCTCGGCCAGCTCGCACTGGATGTCGAGCTCCTTGTTCTCCGGGTTCTTCATGGGCGCCTCGGGCGCGGGTTGCGGCCGCGGTCGTCGGGCTCGCTCTCGGATCGGTTCGAGGGGGCCGCCGGGGCGGGCAGGGGCGGGTGCAGGGCGCGCTCGAGGGCATCCAGCAGCACCTGCGGGCGCTCGTCCCGCCGCAGCGGCGTGCGCACGCGGGTGCGCTCGAGCGTCGCCGAATTGAGGCGCTGATCGAGCCGTCCGGGCGACAGGCCTTCGAGCTGGGCGCGGCGCCGTCCCTCGGGGCCGAACACCGCGCTGTGGCCCGCGAAACCGATCCCATCCTCCCAACCGACGCGGTTGCAATACAGGATCCAGCACTGGAACAAGAGCGCCTGGGCCGAGAGCAGCGTGTCCCACACGGCGACCGAGCGCAGGCCCTCGTCGCCCGCCGAGATGCCGCGGGCTGGGCTGGCGCTGGGCACGATCAGGGCGTCGCAGCGCTCGAGGAAGTAGGTGTAGCCGCCGCCCACGTGCCAGAGGTCCTCGCAGATGCTGAGCCCCAGGCGACCCAGGCGGCTCTCGATCGGACGGAACTCCGCGCCGGGGGAGAAGTCGCGCGCTTCGTCGAACATCCCGTAGGAAACGAGGTGCACCTTGCGGTGTACGTGCAACACCCGCCCGCCCTCCAGGAAGGCCATGGCGTTGTAGAGCTGGTCCCCGGGGCCGTGCTCGACGAAACCGACCACGATCGACAGCTCGTTCGACATGGCCAGCAGGCGGGCCAGCAGCGGATCGTCCAGGCGCATGGCCAGGTCGCTGACCTGGTCCTTGAGGAAATAGCCGGTCAAGGACAGCTCCGGGAAGACCAGCAGGTCGATGCCCTGGCGGCGGGCCGCGTCGACTTCGCGCAGATGCAGATCGAGGTTGTGCTTGAGGTCGCCCAGCGTGGGGTTGAGCTGGCTCAGGCGCACCGTGCAGTCCATGGCTCGGGAAGGGGAGGCGGAGGTCGCGATCGGGGGGTGCCGGAGAGCGGCCGCGCAGGCGGTCAGATCAGGTCGGCTTGCAGCAGAGCTTCCTGGACGATGGCGTCGGGGCGCAGGCCCTGGGCTTCGCCTTCGTAGTTGAGCACCAGCCGGTGGCGCAGCGCGGCCGGCGCCACGGCGATCAGGTCCTCCGAACGCACGTGCAGGCTGCCCATGGTCAGGGCGCGCGCTTTGGCCAGGCGGATCAGGGCCTGGCCGCCGCGCGGGGAGGCGCCGTAGCGCAGGCAGGTGCGGGCCAGGGGGCCGGCGGTCGGGGAGCGCGGGTCGGTGGCGCGGATCGCCCGCGCCACGCGCCGGATCAGGGCCTGCTCGATCGGCACGAGCGCGGCCAGGCCGCGGGCCTGCTCGAGGCGCGCCGCATCCAGGCAGGCGGCGGGCAGGCTCAGCTCGCGCTCGGCGGTCGAGGCCAGGATGGCTTCCAGCTCCTCCTGGCTCGGGTTGGGCAGCTCGAGCTTGGCGCTGAAGCGGTCGAGCTGCGCTTCGGGCAGCGGGTAGGTGCCCTCCATCTCCAGCGGGTTCTGGGTCGCCACCACGAAGAAGGCCGGGTCCAGGGCCAGGGTCTGCTCGTGCAGCGTGACCTGGCGCTCCTGCATGGCCTCCAGCAGGGCCGCCTGGGTGCGCGGCGTGGCGCGGTTGATCTCGTCGGCCAAGAGCACCTGCGTGAAGATCGGGCCGCGGTGCAGCACGAAGCGGTGCTGGCCGCGCTGGTCCTCCTCGTAGAGCCGCAGGCCGAGCAGGTCCGCGGGCATCAGGTCGGGCGTGAACTGGACCCTCCCGAAGGCCAGCCCCAGGGCGCTGGCCAGGGACTTGACCAGGGTGGTCTTGCCGAGGCCCGGGGCCGATTCCAGCAGGACGTGGCCGCGGGCCAGCAGGGCCAAGAGCAGCAGGTCGACCGTCTCCGACTGACCCAGGAAGGCGCTGCGCAGGGTGCGCTCCAGCCGTTCCAGATCCGCCAGCACCGCTTCCAGGGCGGCCGGGGCCTCTGCGGGTCGTTGGCTCGCGGGCATCCGCCGAGTCTAAGCCCGGGGCCCCGCCGACAAGACCTCCCCGGCCGGATCCGGGGTCCGGCAGGAACGGCCCCGGGCCCGCGCCAGCCAGGCGGCCGGCCCTGGGTCTGGGGCTGCGAGCTCAAAGCTGCGCGCGGATGAAGCGCAGCAGCTCGGTCAGGTCGGCGACCCGCGGCAGCTCGGGCCGTCGCCGCAGGGCCGAGGGCCCGAAGGCCTCCACGATCACCGCCTGGCAGCCCGCCTCCCGGGCGCCCCCGTCCTCGTGGTCGCGGTCGCCCGCGTGCAGCAGCCGCTCCGGGCGCACCCCGGCCAGCTCCGCGGCCTTGAGGAACAGCCGTGGATCGGGCTTTTCGACCCCTTCCAGGGCCGAGCAGAGCACGAAATCGAAGTGCTCGGAGAGCCCCAGGTTGTCCAACAGGCGCGGCAGCCGGGCGCTCCAGTTGGAGACCAGCCCCAGGGGCAGACCCGCGGCCCGGACCCCCGCGAGCAGCTCGAGGGCCCCGGGGAACAGACGGAAGGTGTGGGGGGATTCGAAGCGCGCGAACAGCTCGTCGGTCAGGTCGGGCAGGCGGTCCGCCGGCAGTTCCAGCCCAGAGTGAAAAATGCGCTCGATGAAGCGGCGGAACCAGCGGTCGCTGTAGCGGTAGGCGCCTTCGATCCGCTCCGGCAGGGCCTGGTTGGCTTCGCGCATGCGCTCGCGCATCTCTTCGTCGGTGACCCGCAGCCCTCGGGCGCGGGCCGCTTCGGCGTAGATCGCGTGGCGGCTGGGCTGCTCGAAGACCAGGGTGTGGCCGAGGTCCAGGCTGATCGCGGCCGGTCGCATGGGGCGGGGGACGGGGGGTTTGGGGAGCCCAGGGAGGCGGCCCCGCGCGCGAAATCGGCAGCCGGGCTCGGGTCGGGAGAATTCCGGTACGATACGTACGCTGCGGCGGGGCCCTGGGCTCTTCCGCGGTGTAGCGATGGGCGTGTTCCAAGAGCGCGTCGGCCGAGCCGACGACCGGGCCCTTCCGGGGCGGGCGAAACCGGCGCAAAGGTTTGCGCGGCCGGGGTTTGTGACTTTTTTCCTGGGCTTCGGCCTGGCCCTGGTCACCGGCGGCTGCCAGAGCTCCCTGTGCGGCAGCGAGCGGGACCGCGTGTGGGCCGAGGCGGAACGGGCCTCGCTGCGCGGGGACTGGACCTCGGCGGTGTCCCTGTGGAACGAGATCCGCCTGGGGGACCAGGAGGGCGGGGCGCGGCCGAGCGCCGAGACCGCCCGCGCCATGCTGGCCCTGGGCAAGACCGACGAGGCCCTGGCGCTGATCGAGCGCGCCAGCGCCCGCTACCCGGATGCCGCCGAACTGCACGCCCTGCGGGCCGACGTGCTCGACCGCCTGGGCTTCCAGCGGGCTGCCGAGGCCGAGCTGCTGGCGGCCACCCGCCTGGACCCCGATTCGGCCTACTACTGGGAGCGCCTGGCGGAGATCCAGCTGGGCCTGGCCTGCCCCCTGAGCGCGGCGGCCTCCCTGGAACGAGCCCGCAGCAACGGCTCCGCCAGCCCGAGCCTGCCCCTGCTGCAGGCCCGCGCGGCACGCAGCTCCGGCTCCGGCGAGGACTTCGCCCGCGCGCACCTGCACTATCGCTGGGCGATCGACCAGCGCCTGGCCCTGCCCGAGCCGGCTTCCGCGCCCCTGCACACGCCGGGCCTCCAGCCGGGCGCCCTGGCCAAGAACCCGACCGCCTGCGAGCTCCTGGTGGAGGCCGCCTCGCTCTACGCAGCCCCGGACGGGCCCAGCCCCGCCCCGGCTCAGCTCGAGGCCTGCCTGGAGTGGAGCGAGCGCGCCGCCGCCCTCGACCCGCAATTCGTCTGCGCCCACTTCGTGCACGGGCTGCTGCTGGAGCGCGCCCAGCGCCCGGAGGAGGCCCTGGCCTCCTACCGCCGGGCCGTGGAGGTCGACGGCCACCATCTGGGCGCCACCACCAACCTGGCCCTGCTGTGCCATCGCCTCGGGCGCTTCGCGGAGGCCGGGCTGCTGTTCGAACGGGCCATGGCCCTCGAAACCGACGCGGACCGCCGGGCCAAGCTGGCCGAGCTGCGCGCCGAGAGCGAGCGCCAGAGAACCGGCTGAGGCCGGTTATCGGGCCGAATTCAGCTGCGCGCAGCCCCCGGGATCGGAGGACGCGCTGGAGGTTGCCTGCGCCAGCCCGATGGCGGCCCCGAGGCCTGCCAACCGGCTGGTTCGAACGTTGGGGCGCAGCCCAAGGCAAGCATCCCGCTGTTCGTCAGAGGCTTGGAAAAAATCGGCGCGCAGCGACGATCCCAGCCTCTGCGGCCGCCGGATGGCGTCAGCTCTTGCGGACCTTGGCCACCAGCGCTTCGATCTCCTTGCGCAGGGGCTCGGTGAACTCGTCGCCGAAATCCATCTCCAGCACGTCGATTTCTTCGAAGGTGTAGCGGCCCGTGGCGCGGTTGTACGGGATGCCGTACTCCCATTTGCTGCCGTCGGTGGCGTGGATGGTCAGGGCGAGCTGGTCGTCGCCGATCACCGGCTCGAGGGTGTAGCGCGCGACTTCGTAGTTGGCCATGGGGGCGGAGGGTCGGGGGAAGGGGCCATCCTAACCGGCTCGGGACGGGCAGATCGGCGCGGATCGGGGCTCGGGGCGGCAAACTGGCGGGCCCGCGTCCCCAGCCCCCCCGAACTTGCCCACCTATTTCGCCAGTTGTCCGCCGGGCCTCGAGCCGGTCCTGCACGGGGAGGTGCGCGAGCTGGGGTTCGGGCGTCACGAGCGCCAGGTCGGCGGGGTGCGTTTCGAAGGCAGCCTGGCGGACGCCTGGCGGGCCAACCTGCGCCTGGCGACGGCCACGCGCGTGCTCGAGCGCCTGGGGCGCTTCGAAGCCCGCGACGAGACCGAGCTCTACGCGGCGATCGCGGCGATCGATTGGAGCGCCTGGCTCGCTCCCGAGGGCCGCCTGTGGGTCAGCGCCCGCACCAAGGAGTCGGCCCTGGACCACAGCCGCTTCATCGAGCAGCGCGTCAAGGACGCGATCGCCGATCAATTCCGCAGCCGCACCGGCAGCCGGCCCAGCGTCGACAAGGACGGCGCCGACCTGCGCCTCGACCTGCACCTGTTCCGCGATCGCGCCACGCTCTCGCTCGACCTGTCCGGCGAAGCGCTCTACAAACGCGGCTGGCGTCGCCACCAGGGCCGGGCGCCGCTCAACGAGTGCTTGGCCGCCGGCATCGTGCGCCTGTCCGGCTGGGATCGGCGCTCGCCGCTGGTCGATCCCTTCTGCGGCTCGGGCACGCTGTTGATCGAAGCGGCCCTGTGGGCCCTCGGCCGGGCTCCCGGGGCCAGCCGCGCCGAGTTCGCCTTCGAGCGCCTGCCGCGCCATTCCGCCGCGGTGTACCAGGCTTGGCGGCAGCGCGAGCTCGAGCGCCCGCCGCCGGCCGGCCGGCCGCCGCGCCTCTACGGCTTCGACAGCGACGCGGCTCGCGTGCGCGAGGCGCAGGAGAACGTGGCCGCCGCGGGGCTTTCCGAGCGCATCGAGATCGAGCGCTGCTCGGCCCTCGAGCTCGAGCTGCGCCCCGGCTGGAACGCCTGGATCGTGACCAACCCGCCCTACGGCGAGCGGGTCGGCGGCCAGGCCGCCCCGGCCCTGATGCAGGCCTTCGGTCAGCGCTGCCGCGAGCTCTACCGCGGCTATCGCTACGCCCTGCTCTCCGGCGGCCCCGACCTGACCCGCGCCCTGGGCTTCGACGCCGCCGCCCGCCAGCCCCTCGACAACGGCGGTCTGCCGGTGGAATTGTTGGTCGGCGAGCTGTGACCGGGCTGGTCTGGCTCAGCCCGCCCTAGCCTCGGACACGCCCCGCGGCCCCCGCTTGCCCCGCCCCCCGCCCAAAGCTCTAGGGACCTGCGGCCCGGGCGCCCCCCAGGCCGAACGCCGGGGCCGGCGCGGGCATCAGGCGTGACACCAGAGCAGGCCCCGGCGGACTTGTCCGGAGCGGGCTAAAGTGAGCGCTCTCGCACAGGAACACCCGGCATAGATTTCGCAAACAGGGTGATGCAAGCGCAGCGGATTTACTAAGGCGTAGAATGGTGTTTCCGCTGGGGATCGCGAGGAAGAATTGTGTCGTAGCGGTCAAGAAACGCGGCCGAAACGCATCCGAATTTGCGCTTTGGTCGAAAGCCTCCCGGTCAGCTCGTCCTCTCCGTCGAGCGGGTCATGGCTCTGTCCCCGTGAACGGGACCCAGATTCTCATCCTGGACCGCCGCTTCGGTGGTACCAAAGTTTGCGGGGAGGCTAGTGCTAGCCGCAGTTCCTTCAACCAACTCCTGTTCCCCAAAGGCGATACGCGCTGTCGCCCACCGTCCCATGCTGAGTTCCTGCGTTCGCCTAGGCACCGTCGCCGCGCTTCTCGCAGCCTCTCCTTACCTGGCCGCCCAGGCTGTCTTCATCCCGATACCGAATCCAAGCCCCCAGCCAGCGACGGTTCCGGGTGCCTGTTTCCTGTCAGGGGGAGACAGCAAGTACGCGGCACGCATCAGCGCTGATGGCAGCACGGTGGCGTTGAAGATCTACAGCCCGGGAGCGACCGCTGGATTACCGGTGGGCCAATTCGCCCTCTGGACCGAAAACGGGGGCACCACCGTGATCGCACCCGATGATGGCTATGGCTCGAACTTCGGCTGGGGGGTCTCCGGCATCTCCTCCGACGGCAGGATCGTCTACGGCGCCGATTGGGTTTGGCGCCTCGAGAGCGGCTACCAGTCGCTCAGCAGCACCCTGAGTCAACTGGGCTTCTCCACGATCTTTGGCTGCAGCGATGATGGCAAGGTCCTGAGCGGTTTCCGCCCCACCGATCCCGGATTGCCTTACCCCGGGGACTACTTCCGCTGGCAGATCGATCAGGCCCCGCCCCAGTTCCTGCCGCGCGACTCACAGCACCCTGCGGGCTACTTCCTGTTCAACTGCATCAGCGGAGACGGCGCTGTGGTCGGCGGTCACACATGGGCACCCAGCGTGCCTTTCTTCCAGACCTACGCCGGCGTCCTGGTGACCGCGAGCGGAACCACGCTGGTCACCCCGGAGAGCGTGGGCAATGCGACCCTGGTCAATGACCTGTCCTCGAATGGCACCGTGGCGGTTGGGCAGGCTAGCCTGCCGGGGCCCTTGTCCTCCTTCGGCCTGGTCTCCTTCCGTTCGACTCCCGCGGGAGGCCTGCAAATCCTGCCGACTCCGGGCTCCACGAGCAGTGCCAATGCCTGCAGCGCGCTGGGCGATGTGGTGGTCGGCTCCTATCTCACATTCGGCTCCACCGGCACCCGCGCATACTATTGGAAATCCGGGTCGGGTGCAGTCGACCTGCAGACCGAGCTGATCAACAATCAAGGCGTCGGTGCCGTCCTGCAGGGTTGGACCCTGAAGAATGCGCTGGATGTCTCAGCGGATGGACGCGTGATCGTCGGAACCGGCCGCAATCCTGCTGGCTGTGATCAGGCCTTCGTGGTGCGCTTCCCGAAGGTTCCGGCCACGGTCGCCAGCTTCAGCGTACCCTGCTTCGGACCCCAAGGTCCCTTGGTGCTCAACGCCACCAAGGCCCCCTACGTGGGCACTCCGGCGACCAGCCAGTGCAGCAATTCCAGCCCTCAAGCCCTGCAGTTCGGGGTGGTGGGGCTTTCCCAAATTGCGACGCCCTTGTCGTCGATCCTGCCGGTCGCCGCTCCGAACTGCAACCTGCTTGCCAATGCCGATTCGGTGACCTTGCTGCCGGTCGCCAATGGGGTCGCCAGGCAACAGATCCAGATTCCCACCAATCCCACGCTGGTCGGCCTGACCTATACGCAGCAGGTCCTGCGTCTCGACATCTCCCCCAGCACGGGAGCGGCCACGTCGTTCGCCGGCTCAAACGGCCTGTCGCTCAAGATTGGCTCTTACTGATGGGTTCAGCTCGGATCGATCCGATCCGGTCAGGGCCTGGCCTCAGCAATCAGATCTGAGGCCAAGATCTCCGCGGGTCGATCACAGTCAGCGATCCAACGCGGGTCCCAGGCTGGCCTGAGTTCCCGGCCTCCCACAGGTTTCGCCCGCCCCGATTTCGAAGCGGGGCGGGCGGATTGCATTTTACAGGCCGGTGGCGCGCCCCTGGATCTTGCGGTCTGGGGCAGCCCCCGACCTTCGACGCTTCGCGGGCCCGGCATCTGGAGGCCCTCCGGCTGAATCCCGACCGCTCGCCGGTATCCAGAAAGGGCCCACGGGCCTCGAGCTCGATCCCATGGCCTCGGCCGGGGATTCGGACGAAGGTCACTCCAGCCTTCCCCGCTGCCTTTTCCTTGGGGCGGGGCAGTCTTGTCGGGATCCCATGGGGCCAGCTCTGGTGCGGGCAGTCCGGGGTCGGAGCGCGGCTAGAGGCGCCGAATCGGCTGCCCTGGAAACAGCAGGCCCGGTTTGAGGACTCGGGCGACGAAGCCGCTGCGGCCGAGCATCAGGTCGGGGAAGCGTTTGTCGAGGCTGCACAGGGTGCGGCAGGGTTCGCGCACGTCGTGGAGCTCGATCAGCACCGGCTGGGCGGGATCGCCGAGGGCCAGGCGGTCGCCGGGCGCCAGGCGGCGGAAGTCGATGCCTTCGGTGAGCACGTTCTCGCCGAAGCTGCCCGGGCCGCGGACGGGCACGCCGTCGCGCTCCAGGCTTCGGACCTCTTCGATCGAGAGCAGGCACAGGGCGCGGTTCGGGCCGCCGTGCAGGCGGAAGCGGTGCTGGTCGCCGACGATGCCCAGTTCCTGGACCTCGGCCCGCTCGATCGGGAACTTGGGGATGCCGCCGGGGCCGCTGCACAGGGCCAGGATGCGGCCCTCGAGCGGGTCGCGCTCGCCCGGAGCCCCGCCCGGCCGCGCGCCCGGACCTGTACCCGGCGTGCTCACGGCATGTACTTGGGCACCAGGTCGGGCTTGAGGAACAGGTAGTAGAGCTGGCCTTCTCCGCGGGTCGTGCCCGCGATGCGGCCGGCTTCGTCGCCGATGCCGAGATAGATGTCGCCGCGGCCGGCGGTGCGGATGCCGCCGCCCGTGTCCTGGTCGAACATCAGCTCGAGGAACGGCACGTCCTGGCCGCCGAGGCCCAGGCCCACGCGCGTGTCGACCACCACGGGGGCGCCGCGCGGGAACAGGCGCTTGTCGGTGGCCAGGCTGCGGCGCGCCGTGACCGGCACGTCGAGGGACCCGTGCGGGGTGCCGCTGATCGGCGTGAAGAAGGTGTAGCGCTCGTTTTCGAAGGCGTAGCGCTCGAAGCGGTCGGGGTGCGCCTTGGCGAAGGCGCGCAGGGCCGGAATGCCGCGCTCTTCTTCGCGGATTTCGCCGTTCTTGACCAGCACCTCGGCCAGCGAGGTGTATTCGCGGCCGTTGGTGCCCGAGAAGCCGAGCTTGAACAGTTCGCCGTTCTTCAGCCGGATGAAGGCCGAGCCCTGGACGTGCGCCAGGTAGGCGTCCATCGGGTCCGCCAGGTAGGCCAGTTCGAGGCCCTGCCCGTCGAGGATCTTTTGGCCATCGATGGTGCGCCGCGAGGGGTAGGGCAGGTAGCTCGAGCCGCTCTTGACGCCCAGCACGGTGCCGTCGGGTTCGCTGACCAGGTCCTTGGGCTTGGCGTACAGCGGGTACTTGAATACCGAATCGGGCTCCTGGCGGCCGTCGAAGATCGGCGTGTAGTAGCCCGTGAACAGCACCCCGCCGCCCAGCCCGTCCCATCCGGCGCTCTTGAAGATCTCGAACTCTTCGAGCACCGCGGCGTGGAAGGCGCTGCCCCCGGGGCTTTGCAGCAGCAACTGCTTGAGGCGCTCGAGCGAGGCCAGGGCCCGGCCATGCTCGATGTCCTCGATCGGGTAGGCCTTGCGGGAGGCCGGCCGGCGCATGTACTCGAGGGAGCGGTCCAGGGCCTCGATGACCTGCGTGCGATCCGCCCACTGTTCGGACAGGTCGGGCAGCTTCTCCCCGGGCCCCAGGGGCAGCAGCGCGCGCGCGCCCAGGGGCAGGGGGCGGCCGTAGTCGGGGGACGTGGCGCAGCCCGCGAGGGAAAGCAGGCCGGTGGCGAGGAGCGCAGCCAGGAATTTCATGGGGCGGGAGGATAGCGTCGCCGCTGGGGGAGGCGGCCGCCGCGCGGGCGGGGATCGCTACCCTGAGGCCCCGGGTGGGATCGCAGTCCGGTCGCTTCCTAGCCCCGCCCCGCCCTGTTCCAATCGCGCCGCGGCCCGCGCCGCCCGCCCCGTGAACCGCTCCGCCCTGGACCCCCAAGCGGCGCCGCTGCGCCCCGAGCTCGAGCCCCTGCGGGCCCGCGTGCGCGAGGTCTTTGGGTTCGAGCATCTGCGGCCGCTCCAGGCCGAGGCCATGGCCGCCGTCCTGGCGGGGCGCGACGCGCTGGTGGTCCTGCCGACCGGCGGCGGCAAGAGCCTGTGCTACCAGGCGCCGGCGCTGGTCCGACCGGGCTTCACCCTGGTGATCAGCCCGCTGATCGCCCTGATGGCCGACCAGCTGCGCGCCCTGGAGGGCCACGGGGTGCCGGCGGGGGCGCTCAACAGCAATCTGGATGCCCTGGAGCGCTCGCGGACCCTGGCGCGGCTCCGGGATGGCGAGCTCAAATTGCTCTATTGCGCGCCCGAGCGGGCCGTGCAGCCGGGTTTTTACGAGGAGCTGCTGGACTGCGGTTTGGCCTCGATCGCGGTCGACGAGGCCCCCTGCATCAGCCACTGGGGCCACGACTTCCGCCCCGAATACCGCCGCCTCGGGCCCCTGTTCCGCGGCGCCGGCGGCCGGAGGGTGCCGATCCTGGCCCTGACCGCCACCGCCACCCCCCGGGTGCAGCAGGACATCGAGCTCGAACTGGGTCTCCAGGACCCCCTCCGCCTGGTGGGGGACTTCGACCGCCCCAATCTGACCTATCGCATCCAAGCGCGCCGCGAGCTCCTGCCGCAGGTGCTGAAGGTGATCCGGCGCCATCCCGGCGCGGCGGGCATCGTCTACGTGGTGCGCCGCCGGGAGGCCGAGGAGCTGGCCCAGTCCCTGGCCCGCCAGGGCCTGCGGGCGGCGCCCTACCACGCCGGGCTCGAGGCCGAGGAGCGTCGGCGCATCAGCGCCGATTTCCAGAGCGAGCGCCTGGACGTGGTCGTGGCCACGGTGGCATTCGGCATGGGCATCGACCGCTCCGACGTGCGCTTCGTGATCCATGCGGCCCTGCCCAAGGGCGTCGAGCAATACAGCCAAGAAACCGGCCGCGCGGGTCGCGACGGGTTGCCGGCGGAGTGCGTGATGCTGTATTCGGGCAGCGACTACCACGGCTGGCGCAACCTGCTGGAGCGCTCGGCCGCCGAAGCGGAGGCCAACGGGGCCGAAGGCGCGCGCGCCGAGCTCGAGTCCAACCTGAAGCGCCTGTCCGAACTGTGGGCCTTCGCCGGCAGCGTCATCTGCCGGCACCGCTTCCTGGTCGAGTATTTCGGCGGTCGCTTCGAACCGCGCCAGGCCGCGGCGCCGGAGGCCGATCCCGCGAGCGCGGGGGGCTGCGGGGCCTGCGACGTGTGCCTCGGCGAGCTCGAGAGCGTGCCGGCTGCGGACGTGATCGCCCAAAAGGTGCTGTCCTGCGTGGTCAAGTGCCGGCAAGGCCGCGGTGCGGCTCACGTGGCCGACATCCTGCGCGGCCAGGCCAGCGCCAAGGTGGTCGAGGCCGGGCACGATCAGCTCTCGACCTTCGGCTTGCTGCGCGAGTGGGAAGCGCCCCAGCTGCGCTCGTTCATCGACCAGATGATCTCGCAGGGCCTCCTGCGGGTCGCCACGGGACAATACCCGACCCTCGGCATCACCCACGCCGGCGTCGAAGCCATGCGCGGCGAACGCCCGGTGCGGCTGTTCAAGCCCGCGCGGCCGCCCGCCGACGCCACCCGCCGCCGCAACCGCGACAACCGCGCGCCGCGCTCCAGCGGACGCCCCAGCCCGATCCTCGACGGCCAGCTGGGCCAAGACCTGCAGGTCGACGCCGAGCTGGTCGAGCGCCTGCGTTCCCTGCGCCGCCGCCTGGCCAAGGAACGTGCCATCCCGCCCTACCTGCTGTTCAACGACCGCACCCTGCTGGCCCTCTGCGAACGCCGCCCGCAGACCCCCGAGGAACTGCTCCAGGTTGAAGGCATCGGCCAAAAGAAAGCCGCCGACCTGGGCCCGCTGCTGCTCGAAGCCCTGCGCCGTTGAGCGCAGGAGCCGCAAGGGCCTCCATGCGCCGGTGTGGGCCTGCAAGGCAGCGAGGCTGGCCCCGTGCGGCTACGGTCTCGCGGCCCGTCCAGGCGAGGCCTCCCGGTTGGATCGAGGATCGCGTCGGACCCCGGGCCAGAGAGAAGCGGGAGCGGGGCAGGGACCCCCGGTGTAGAGCTTGGAACCGACCCGCGGCAGTGGAGACGAGATCGCCAGCCAGTCTGGTCCGCGCACGCCCGTCCGGATCGGCCCGGAAATCCTCCTCCGAGCTCTTCGAGCATCGGGGTCACGACCGCCCCTCTTGTCTCGGGCTCGGCCCGCGCCAAGACGACAACTCCGCGCCCTCGATCCGATCGCAGGCCGGTGGATACGACCGCCGGGTACCTGCGCGCCCGCAGCCGACGTGGAGATCGAGGCGAGCGCCGCCCGGTTAGTCCGGACGGCAGCGGGCCAGGCGGGTGTCGCGGTCGTTGGCGAAGCGCAGCAGGTTGGCCCAGATCGAGGCGGGGTCGATGTGGGCTTCGACTTTGAGTTCGGCCACGTTGCCGCCGGTGCGCCAGCGGTTGTCCCAGTCGGAGCTCATGGCATATTCCTCGGCCACCTTGTGGGGCAGCCAGTCGTGCATCAGGCGGCGGGCGCCGTTGGTGATCACGGTCGAGTCCCACCAGTCGGAGCGCGGCAGGACCTGGTCGCGGTAGCTCTGCGGCTGGCGGCTGAAGAGCTCGAAGGAGGTCGCGGCGATGATCTTGAGGTTCGGCGCGCCGGGCTCGCGCAGGCGCGGCAGCAGCTCGTACACGGATTCGGTGGTGCTGGTGCCCTGCACGATCACGGTGCCCTGTTTGGGGCGCCTCGGGTCGTGGTCGTGCAGGATGTAGGCGCCTTTGGCGGCGTCCAGGTGGCTCGGAATCCCGAGTTTTTGCCGGTCGGGCACGGCCACGTTGGGGCGCGTCAGGTGCAGCGCGACGATCGGCACTTCGGTGGCCAGGGCCGCGGCCAGCAGCGGCGCGACCTCGTTGTGCTCGTAGGGGTGCAGGTTGATCACGTGCCCGTCCGGGAACAGCTGTGTGACACCCGGCGAGAAGATGCCGAAGTGCGTGCGGCTGTCCTCGGCCGTCTCGGGGCCCGAGTGCCCGACGACCCAGATCACCTTGCCGACCTTGAGCGGGCAATCCTGCGCCAGCTGGCTGAACAGACGCATCAGCCCGTACTTGAGGTAGCTGAACGAGCCGTAGGTCGAACAGGCGCCCCAATAGCCCTGGAATTCCTGCTCCGGATCGGCGGCCATGTTGGTCACCGCCAAGCCTACGGCCAGGCCCGAATTGGTGAATTCGGTGATCTGCTGGGGCAGCAGCGCGCCGGTCGGGTTCTTGTCGCGCTCGTACCAGCCGAAACCCTTGAAGTCGCCCCAGGCCTTGGCGAAGCCCGCGATCGAGGTCGAATCGGCCAGGTCGGCGGAGCAGGCCAGCACCAGGGGCCGGCCCATGTGCTGCTGTGCCAAGCCGTTGACCCAAGCGCCGAAACGACCAAAGCCTTCTTTGTTCGCGATCTGCGTGCCGGGCGCCACGAACAGCTCCGCCGGCAGCTTGTCCAGGGCCAGCCAGGAGCGCTCCTCGGCCAGATTGCGGCCGCGGCGGATGCGGCCACCGGTGGGGTCCGCGGGCACCGCCTCGCCTTGTTCGACCAGCGTGTCCGCCAGGTATTCGAGCAGCGCCGGATCTCGGTCGAACAGGCTCATCACGGTCTTGAACCAGGCCTTGGACTGCTCGCGGCAGCCGGCTTCGCCCGGGTCCTTGGTGTCGCCGTGGCCGGCGAATTCGACGCCGTGGCGCTGGGCGAACTCCTCACGGCCTTTCCAGAACAGCTCGCTGTTGCGCGCGTGGGGCTTGCCGTGGCTGGCGGCGTCGAACTTGTGATAACCGCGGCCCTTCCTGGTCTTGAACCACACGCAGCCCGGCCGGCCGCCGGTCTTTTGGGCATGCACGATCTCCAGCAGCGCGCGGGTCAGCTGGGCGTAGTCTTCCCCGTCCTCGACGCCGGCCACGCGCCAGCCGTGGGATTCGAACCACTCCTTCGGGCCGCCGTAGACGACCTCGGAATTGGCGAAGGAATCGATCCCGTGGTCGTTCCAATCGAGCAGGTAGATCAGGTTGTCGAGGCCCAGGCCGTAGGCCGAGTTGAGCACCTCGTGGTGCGCGCCGGCGGTGAAGCCGCCCTCGCCTTCCACGGCGAACACGCGCACCTGGCCGGCGCCGGCGTGCTTGAGCGCCATGGCCTCGCCCAGAGCCGCCGGCGCGCCGTGGCCCGAAGGGCCGGTGTTGAACTTGAAGAACAGCGTGTTGCCCTCCATCTCCGCGTGGCCGGGCAGGCCCTTGTTGTGGCGCAGATAGAGCAGGTGCTCCCAGGTCAGCATGCGCTCGTGGGCCTTGGGCACCAGGTAGCGCGGATCGCCCGTCTGGGCGTGGCGCCGGCGCAGGGCCTCGTTGTAGACCGCCAGCAGGGCGTACACCGCCGGGTTGCAATGCCCCGCCACCAGCACGAACCGATCGCCGAAGGCCTTCTCCGGGTGGCGGATGTCGAAGCGCATGCCGGCGCCAAGCGTGCTGGCCACCAGCATCGGGACCTTGGAGCGCGACCCGCCCGGATGCCCCGACTGGCGCAGGTTCAGCATCAGGTCGATGCACTGATCGACCATGTCGCCGATCTTCTGCCAGTGGGCGAAGTGGGCGGAGAGGGCCGCGTAGCTCTGGGGCGCGAGGGTCTGCATCGGGGCGGTGCGGTTTGGGGGCCGCAGAGGATAACGATGCCGACCAGCTCCTGGGCCCGCGCCACGGGGCCCCGCCCAGCCCCCTCTCGCGTGCCCCTGCGGGGCGCCCGGACAGCCCTGGTCTCGGCCGCGCCGGACGGTTGGCCACGGGTCTGTGGGGCCCGCGCCGGCGGTCCGGCCGGAGCGGAGCCCTCAAAAGAACCGCGCTCCCGCTGCCGACAGCCCCCAGGGCGGGGCCGCCGGTGGGGGAGCGCCGGCGCGGCCCTCGGTCACGGCCTGGTCAGCGCGGCGGCCCGCGCCGGATCACTTGCGCGGCTGCGGGAAGATCATCACCGGCACCTTGGAGTGCCGGATGATCGACTCCGCCACGGAGCCCAGCACCAGGTGCCGGAAGCCGGTGCGACCGTGGGTGGCGACGCACAAGAGGTCGGCCTTCTTCTCTAGCGTGTAGCGGCTGATCGCCTGAGCGATGTCGTCCGCCGGCAGGACTTCGAGCTGGGCCTGGACGCCCAGCTTGGCGCGCCAGCCCTCGAGGGCCTTCTGCGCCGCCTTTTGGCGCTCGTCGGACGTGATCGGGGTCACCGGCGGGGCCAGGGGGGCTCCGTGGGGCGCGATGTAGACCTCCTCCAGCACGTACAGCAGGGTCAGCTTGGCCCCGCTGGTGCGGGCCAGATCGACCGCCGGCTGCAGCGCTTGGCACGAGGCCTCGGAAAGGTCGGTGGAGATGACGACGTGGTTCAGCTTCATGGTGCGGGAGGCGGTCTGAGCCGCCAAGGCCAGGTTAAGGCCCCCCCGGCATCGGTCACGGAGCAATTCCCGCCTGAGTCCCAAAAAAAATCTGGTCTCCACTGGCACCACGAAGGTGCGAATTGGCTCGCCGGGGACTGGCCCGGCGCTCGCGGCTCCCGCGCGGCTCGCTCGAATGCTGGTCCCCGCGCCCCGCGACGATACACCGCACGACGCCTCGTGTGGGAATTGCTCCACTGGGCGCCGTTCCCGCCCCCCCGGGCTCAACCCTCGAAGAGAAGACTTCGCCATGCAGAGCATCCCCCGAACCCTCCCCCTCTCCGCCCTGGCCCTGCTGGCCGCCGCTGGCGCGGCCCGCGCCCAACACACCGAAACGGTGTTCTTCGGCGAAGCCAATCCGCTGGGCGTCGATCTGCCGGCCGAGCGCAAGGCGGTGCACCCGATCACCGCGCCCTATTTCCACGAAGACAGCTTCGTGACCACCGACGTGCGCGCCTGGTACGTGCGCCACAACTTCCCCTCCGACACGCTGACCGGCACGGCCGACGTCTATGCCGTGCAGCTCCGCGCTGCGCTGACGGACACCATCCAATTGGTGGCCTACAAGGACGGCTGGACCGAGTTCGACACGGGCGCCGTCAGCGACGGCGGCTGGAACGACGTGGCCGCTGGCATCAAGTGGGCCTTCCTGCAGGACTTCGAGACCGACACCCACGCGGCCGTCGGCCTGGGCTATGAGCTCGGCGTCGGCGACAAGGACATCCTGCAGAACGACGACGAAGTGCGCCTGTGGGGCTCGTACAACCGCGGCTTCGATCGCCTGCACCTGGGCGGCACGCTCAACTACATGACCCCGGTGGGCGCCGAGGATGCCACCGGCGACGCCGATCGCCTCTCCTGGCACCTGCACGCCGACTACTGGCTCAGCCCGCAGTTCAGCCCGGTGGTCGAATTCAACGGCTACTACGTGGTCGGCGAGGGCGACAACACCCCGCTGCCCTTCTCGGGCGTCGACGTGCTGAACCTGGGCGGCGGCGAAGGCGAAGCCGTGATCACCAACGGCCTGGGCCTCGAGTGGCGCTTCAGCGATTCCCTGGCCCTGCGCGGCGCCTACGAGTACCCGCTGACCGACAACATCGACCTGTTCGGCGACCGCTACACGGCCTCCCTGGTCTGGGCCTTCTGATAGGCAGGGACTGAAAACGACACGGGCTGCGCCCGAGCCGGCAGGGCCGCCTGTCCGCATGCCTTCGGGCCGCCATCCGGCGGCTGCAGCGCCTCGAAGCGCTCTGCTCCAGGGTTTCGCGGGCGGAAGCCAGCTCGGCCGGCCTGCCGGAGGCGGCGGGCAAGCTGGGCGGCCCTGGGCCGGTCCGTTCGGCCAGCGGTCCTAGCCGGGGACCGCGGCCGACCTGTCCGCTGCCGCAGCGCCGGGGACGTGTCGTTGCCCTCCCATCGACGGCGCCCCCGGAACCAGGGCGCCTGGACGGCCCGAGACCCGCGCCGGCGGGGCTCGGGCCGTCGCCTCGGCGCGGTCCCGCGCGCCCGGCCGGCCGCCGCGCCGTTTCGGGGCCCGCGTCGCGGGGAGGTCCGCGCGGCCTTCGGGTATCCTGCTCGGCCCCGCGCCGCGCTGCGGCGCCCGAGGCCCAACCCGAACCCCGACGCGTCCCGTGGCTGACTTCCGACTCGAGCTCGACGAGCCCAACAACATCGTGCTGGTGATGGTCACCGAGGACGACGGCAGCGAGCACGACTACCAGTTCGACTTCGACCCCCGTTCGGGCCGCTGGGAGTTCTCCGAGCGCGATTTGCTGGCGCGCGACTTCGGCGATGATTGGGCCGACGAGATGCAGCGGCAGATCGAGGCCATGATCCGCTCCGCCATCAAGAAGAAGGGTTGAAAGGGGCTCGGGGATCTAGGTCGGCCGAGGGGCCCGCGGTCGGCGTACGGGCCAGGTCGGCGGGCCGCCTGGCCCGCGCGTCCGCGCGCGCCGTCGCCTTCGTGCTGGCCGGGGCCGCTCCGTTCGCCGCCCTGGGCTGCGGGGGCCAGCCCGCGGCCCTCGAGCCGGCCCCGCCGCGCGATCTGGCCCTGCTCGAGCTGATGATCAAGGTGCAGGCCCTGCATCGCGGCATGGAGCCGGTGCTGCGCTCCGAGGAGCGCCTGCCCGAGCTGGCCGAGGCGGCCCGCGGGATCGCCAGCCTGGCGGACGACCCGCTCTTCGCGGGCTGGACGCGGCGCCCCGATTTCGCCCGGGATCCAAACCGCTTCGAGGCCTTCCGCTTGCACCTCTTGGACTCTGCCCAGCAGGCCGCTGCGGCCGCCGAGGCCGGCGACAAGGACGCCTTGCATCGCTTCTACGCCCAGATGGACGGCTCCTGCGTGGCCTGCCACAAGCGCTACCTCGAGACCTATTGAGCGTCCGTCCTGGGCGCTTTCGCCCAGCAATCGACCATGGCCGCCCAACGCCGCTGCTTCCTGATCGTCCTGGATTCCCTCGGCGTCGGCGCCCTTCCGGACGCCGGCCGCTTCGGCGACCAGGGCACGCACACGCTCGACCATTTGGTGCGCGCGGCGGGCCAGCCCAAGATCCCGCGCCTCCTGGCACTCGGCCTCGGCAACGTGCCCGGCGTCGAGTCCCTGCCGCGCGCCCAGCGGCCGGAAGGGGCC
>JBIKLM010000288.1:0-5734 GCA_044359835.1 Planctomycetota bacterium | reverse complement strand
TCGCGGCCGGGCGGTAGGGCTCGTCCTTGGGGGCCGGCTTGGCGCTGGCCTCGGCGGCGGCCGGGCGGGCGGCGCTCGGCTCCTGGGCGAGGCCCGGGGCGGCGAAGCACAGCGCGGCGAGACCCGTCACGGCCTGGGCGAAGAAGGGTGTCGAAGTCATGGGGCTCCTCTTGGGGTTTGGGGCGAAGGCGCCCGGGGGCGCACGCGGGCGATCTGGGCATCATCGGGCTCGGTTCCGATAACTTCCAGTTCTAAGATTCGATACTTTTGATAGGCGGGGTTTATCGATGGACCTCGTCCACCGAATTCTTGGGGCTGAGGGGGGCTTGGCTCCAGAGGCGCTGCGGGCGCTCTGCGGGGGTGTTCTGCCGCTGGGACGGGCGGGGAGGCGGCGCAGGGCGGGTCGCAGCGGGCGGGCGATCGAGCGGCTCGGCGCGGGAGCGGGGTCGCGGGGCGATCCCGGGCGGGTGGAGCGAGCCCAGCCGAGGTTTGGAGAGCTGCGCGGGCCTTGGGTTCCCGAGGTGCGGCAGAAGCCGCTGATCGGGGCGCGGGCAGCGCTGTGTTCCCGAGGCCTTGGAAGCGCGAAACGGGCTGAGCCGGCCCCCCGGGGTGAGCTCGCGTCGGCGCAGTCGATGCGAGCCCGCTCCGAGTCGAGGCCGGGCGGCGAGAGCGAACCTTGGTGCTCGCAACGACGCGGCCGAGCCGAGCCAAGGCTTGGATCCGACAGCTCGGCTCGTGAAGCTGGAGTCCATGCGGGTCGAGCGCTTCATGAGCCCGGGTTGGCTCTCCAACACCTGGCTGGTGGCGGACCGCCCCGGTGGCACGGGCGTATTGATCGACGCGGGCGGGCCCTTCGAACCCGTGGCGGCGCGCATCGCCGAGCTGGGGCTCGAGGTCACCCACCTGCTGCTCACCCACCACCACGTGGACCATGTGGCCCACGCGCAGGCCTGCGGGCAGCGCTTCGGCTGCGCCCTGTGCGGCGGCGCCCCGGAGGGCGAGCTGTTCGCCGGCGCGGGGCTGGCCCTCGAGCGCCCCCTGGCCGATGGCGACGAGTTCGAGACCGGCGGGCTGCGCATCCGCGCCCTGTGGACCCCGGGGCACACCCGCGGCCAATTCGCCTACCTGCTCAACGACGCCCACGTCTTCACCGGCGACACCCTGTTCCGCGGCTCCGTGGGCGGCACGCGCGCCGCCGGCCACGGGCGCTTCGAGGAGCTGCGCGAATCATTGCTCGGCACCCTGCTGGCCCTGCCGCCGGAAACCGAAGTGCATCCCGGGCACATGGAATCGACCACGATCGGCCGCGAAGCCGAGCACAACCCCTTCCTGCGCGCCTTCCGCGGGGAAGGCCTCCCCGCCGAGCGCCAAGTCCGCGCTTACGGCCACCCGGCGAGTGTGCTGCTCGAGGCCCCCGACTACGACGGCGGCACCAAGGCCTGGGTGCGTTTCCTCGACGACGGCGAACTGGCTGTGGTCCCGGGAAGCCGCTTGGTCTGAGGATTGGGCTCGATGTCGGATCCGAGCGTGGCTTCGACTTGCGTTTAGGCCCTGCAGTCGGCGTAGCCACAACCTCGCACACATCGTCGACTGGCGACCGGCCGGTTCTGCGAAGCGCGCTCCCAGCCTCGGCAGCACGGATTCCCGACGGCGTCTGAGTTCCGTTCCCGGCACTCGCGGCCCCCGAAGCGAGGCCAGCGCCGCGCGGCTCCAAGCCAACAGCGTGCTTGGGAAACGGGAATTTCGCCCCTCAGCGGTCCGGGGCGTGGGCCTTCGCGAGTTTTTTCCCAGATCGCCGGATGCCGTGGTCGACTTCACAGGTCTTTGTATCCGTCGCTGTGGCCACGGGCGCTGTCCGGCGACTTCCAACCCAAGCGCCTCGCCCCTGCCAATGAAGCTCGCCTTGTCGCTCGCCGCCACCCTAGCCGTCCTCCTGATCCCCCCGCAACACGCCCCCAACCTCCCGCTCACGGGCTGGGCCGTCGCCAGCCCGTCCCTTCCGGCCACGGCATCTTCGTGGAGTGTTCCATCGCCGAGCAGCGCCCCGGCCCCGCAGACCTCCGCACCCAGCGCCCAGGGCGCCTCTGCCTCCAAACCCGAGAAACCGTCTGGAGCGACGACGCACTGCCTGGAGGTCTGCTGGAAGACCTTCGAGAAGAAAACCGACTTCTGCCACGCACGCAGCTGGGTCTGCGACGCCTCCATCCTCTGGATCTGCGTCTCCAAGCATCAAAATCCGGTGTTCCTGCAAGATTGCCTGGATGCGGCGCTCGCGGCCTACAACGCCTGCGCGAAGGCCTGTGCACCGGCTCCGTGACCCATCCGAAACAACCGATCCGGCCGTCGCCCGAGCGGTCAGACCAGCCTGTCAGCATGCCTTTGGGCCGCCATCCGGCGGCCGCAAAAGCTGCAATCGCCGCGCCGCGCCGTTGATGTCCCCAGTCTCTAGAGGGAAAACGCTGAATCGTGGCTGAAGCAGCCAGCGGTCGCGGGCACCCGTCCTCGGGCCAGCGACCGCAGAAACCTGCTCCGAGCAAGATCGGAACGTCGCACTCGTGCCAGCCCCCAGAGGTCCTCCCCGCTGCCTCGGCGGCCTGCCGCCGGGCCAGCCGCGCCTCTCCGTTCCCCCCTCTCCAACAGCACGCCCCGCGCCAGCAGCCGCACTGGCTCTCCCCATGCAATCTCCCGGCCGCCTAGCCCTTCACGTTGCCCTAACCGGGCTGTGCCTCGCCGCCTTTCTCGTGTGGATGCAGAGCCATCCCAACTCAGAAGCGACCGATGGCGTGCGACAAGGGCTGCCCGCTACCCTCGCCCCGAGACCTGTCGATCCGCAAGCTGAACTCCAGTCCGGATCGCCGAGGGACCCGTCGTTCGCGGATCGTGCGGCGATCGGATCGCCGGATGTTTCTCCGGAGCTAGGCTTCGCGGAGATCGAGTCGGCCTCGCCTTCGGATGCCGAGATCGACCAGGGCGTTGCGCCGGACATCGACTCCCTGGTTCAACGCCTGCGGGAGGAAGCCACTCAGCCAGGGCAGTTTCATGCCCGCGCCCTGCCGATCATCGAGGCGCTCGGCCGAGCACTGGACGAATGCGCCGCACCCGAGGTCGCGGACACGGCTCTGGTCAGGGCCGGATCTTGGCCTGTTCAGCCCGTGGGAGTGGTGAATCCCGCGGTCACTGCAGCCAGCCACGGCGCAGGCTCCAAGCCGAACGACTCCATCGCGCCGACGCCGCCTGTCCCGAGCCTGAGCGGCCAGGGGCCGGGTTCGAGCCTGGTTGGGGCGGCCGCCGCCGGGGGCGAGGGAGTCAGCCCGAGCCTTGGAACTGCACCTCCGGACTCCGAATCGCCAGATCAGGCCCTGCGCCTGCTACGCGATGTCGTCCAAGCACCCGACGAAAACCCGCTGGTCCGCAGCGCCGTGTTCCTGGCCATCTCGCCTCGCCTCGACGTCGCTGAATTCCGTGCGCACTTCGATGATTGGATCGCCCCCGGCGAGGCCCATCCTCTGGAGCTGGTGCGTGCGGCGGCGATTGCAGCAGCGCTGCGCGGTCCCCAGTCCGCCTGCCACCAGGGCCTGCGGCTGGGGATGGTCATGAATCTGCCGGGCGACGAGGACAGCGGCATTCCAGGCATCTATCCATTGGAACTCCGGCGGACCGCCGACGCCTATGGCACGGCCGGCATCGAGGCTTGGTTGAAGGCCTCCGATGCGCGCCGTGAGGCGCTCGAACAGGCCCCCATGGATGGTCCGGAGGCAACGCCGCCTGGATCGTCTGCACAGGACCAGGTCGGGACCCACTCGCGGCTCCAGCTGATCGACTACTGGACCACGCTAGCGCTGCTCTACTCCCTGTGGGGCCACGCCGGGTTGGAAGACAGCGCGGTCGTGGGTCGCATCGTCAAGGACGGGAAGCCTTCGATGCTGCGATTCTCGACCAAAGACGTGATCACTCTGTTGCCAGCCGTGTTCCTGGCCCAGTCCCTCGGACCATGCAACGATCGCCTGGCCAAGCTGGTCGTCGCCCTCGAGAACAGCGGGAACGATCTCTATAACTCAGTGGTCGAAGCCTATGCTGGCTGCGGACAGGATCCCTTGCGGATCGAGAAGCTCGCCAAGCTGAAGGAGCTCAGGCTATCCAATGAACCATTCGCGGATGCGCAGGCGCTGTCCCTGCTGATCGAATGGCGGGCGGTCGCGGGGCGATTCTCCCTCGCTTCAGAACAGGACCGAAAGACGGCCTTGACTATCCTTGCCGAGGTCGCCGGCGACCCAGAAGCCGAGGTGACCGAGCGGATGATGGCTTGGGTGTGCATCGACGAGACGGATTCCCCGGAGATCCTGGACGCATCTCGGCTGGTCTGCGGCCCGGACATGCCGGACTTGCTCTTCGGTCGGTTGATGACTCGTTTGGACCAGTTCTCGGCCGATGAGTCTCTACGGGCGAGCCTCCTCGAGCATCTGGTCTGGATGCGGGGTCTGGGCATGAACAGTCAGCGTGCGGCCGCCATCGAAGCGCTGCTGGACAGCTTGGAGCAGTCCAACGAATAGGCCGGTGAGGTGCCGCCGCAGGAATCCGCAGGCCTCGCGCTCAGGCCCCGCCGCGGATCTGAGCCAGACTGCGCCGTTGTTGCCCCTGGCCGTCGAAGTTGCCGGGGTCGAGCCAGGCTTCGAAGGCTCGCCGCAGGGCCGGCCAGTCGTGATCGAGGATCGAGTACCAGGCGGTGTCGCGGTTGCGGCCCTTGTAGACCGTGGCCTGCCGGAAGGTGCCTTCGTAGGTGAAGCCCAGGCGCTCGGCGGCGCGTCGAGAGGCCATGTTCAGGTCGTCGCACTTCCACTCGCAGCGTCGATAGCCGAGGTCGTCGAAGCAGCGTTTCAGCATCAGGGCGAGGGCCTCGGTGGCGGCGCGGGTGCGCTGCAATGCGGGGCTGAAGCAGACGTGGCCGATCTCGATGCAGGCGGACTCGGGCTGGATGCGCAGCCAGGCGATCACGCCGACCGGAGCGCCCTGCTCGTCGAGGACCGCGAGGAAACTCGTGGCCGTCTGCTCCATGGCCTTGTTGATGGCCGCGCGGTAGGCGGATGCGTCTCCGAACGGGCCGATGCTCAGGTAGGTCCACAGGCGCCCGTCGAGATCGGCGGAGAAGGCGTGGAACAGGGCCTCGCCGTGGGCCGACGGATCGAGGGGCACGAGGGTGCAGGAGCGGCCGTGCAGCGGGGTCCGCGGCGGCGGCGCGGGCGCGCGAAATTCGGGCAGGGCCTGGCCGATCGGCTGTCCGAGGGAGTTCAGCGGCATCCCGTCAGGCTAAGGCAGGTCGCGGCAAGCCTGGGGCGCCCCGCCCAGGCGGGGCCATGCTACGGGAACGTGCCTGGGCCAGGCGCTGCCGAGGACAGTCCTGCTGGTCTGCCGGCCAGGCCTGGGACTCGCAGGCTGGTCGGATCAGGCCTCGTCCTTGACCGCGTACTCGCGGTGGGTGGCGAGCAGGGTGGCGGCGAGCAGGGGCAGGAGCAGGATCAGGCCCAGGGCGAAGAGCGTCAGGTGCAGGGAGGCGCCGGCCAGATCGGTGGGCATTTCGCTCGTCAGGCTCAGGCCGCCCAGGCGCAGGTAGAGCGAGCGCAAGAAGTAGCTGACCGTGGCCTGATTGATCACCGCAGGCACGAAGGACAGCAGCAGCTCGAACAGGATGCCGTAGAGCAGCCCCAGGATCATGCCGCGCCGCGGGGAGAGGAAGCCC
>JBIKLM010000287.1:0-5737 GCA_044359835.1 Planctomycetota bacterium | reverse complement strand
GCCGCTGCTGGTGGCCGCGGCCGCAGCCGCGGTGTTGCTGCTGCTCGGGCGCTTCGTGATCGGCGAGCTGCAGACGAACTCGGATCGAACAGAGGTGGCCGAGCTGCCGGGGTCGGAGCCGCGCGCCGGGTCCGGGCTGGTCGCGCAAGGCCCGCAGCGCGGCCCCGAGGCCCCGGCGCCGACCGGCGAGCGGGAGATCGGGGCGATGGTCGAACCGGTTGCGAGCGCTGCGGCGCACGCCGCGGGAGCTCGCAGCAGCGATGGCACCTACGACGGCGCGAGCAAAGGCAACGGCAACAGCAACGGCAACAACAACGGCAGCGAGCCCAGGCCCGAGCAACTCGCGGCGCGGCTCGCGCCCGGACTCGACGCGGCGGTCGCCGCCGCCCCGCGCCCCACGGAACCGTCCCAGGCGTCCGAACCGCACCCGGATTCTGCGACCGAATCCGCGGCCCCCGCCCCCAGCGCCCTGGCCCTCGGCGCAGTAATCGATCGCGACGACGGCATCGAATTCAGGCGCCCCGGCCTGCGGATCGTGCTCGTCGACAGCTCCCCAACGAACGACTTGACCCCTTCGACTCTGCGATGAAAGCTCTGCTGCTGCTCTTGCCCGCGTTCCTGTGCTTGCCGAGGCAGGAAACCGCGCCGACCCAGGGAGGCGCGTCCCCCCTGCCCGAAGTGCCGCGGGCGGTCGACACGCCCCAGGGCAAGGTCGGCCCCCTGGGCGTGACCTACCCGGACCAGCAGCCGATCGTCGCGGTGTGGCTCGATCTGCCGAGCCGCGCCCACAATGAGGTGGCCAACGCGCTGCGGAACCTGGGCTGGGACCTCGACTACCAGGAGGCCTACCAGGAATGGATCTCCGGCGAAGGGGAGGTGCTGCTCGAGGTCCGGGGGAATTCGCGACCGGCCGTGCTGACCGTCGGGGAGCGGCTGCTGCTGCGCGGCACCGCGGCCAACGTGGCCGCGCTCCGGGAGGCGATCGAGGCGCTGGCCCCCCAGCTCCAGCGAAAGTCCGATCCGGTGTTGTCCAGTCAGACCTTCCGGGCTCGCTACCTTTCGCCCGACGCCCTGCAGCGCATCGCCGGGGCGATCTCGGGCGGCCAGTTGCAGCTGGCGGACGCCGGCAACGGGTCTCTGGTCGTGAAGGCCGAGCGGCGGACTCTGGACGAGCTGACCCGCTGGCTGGCCGAGCACGACCAGCCGCCGCCCGCGGGCACGCTGGTGCTGGATGCCTACCTGCGGCTGCCGGAAGGCCAGACGCCCGCTGGCGGCAGCGGCGAGATCCCGAAGGCCCTGAGCCAGAGCCTGGCCGAGCTCTACCCGGGCCAGCGCTTCGTGCGCGCGGAGGGCGCCTTCACGGCCTTCAGCGCGGTCAGCGGCACGCCCCTGTCGCTGAGCACCACGCTGTTCGGCCTGGCGGGCACGCTGGCCCCCGGGCAGCTCGCTCCCAACATGGATGCGCAGCTGCGTCTCACCGCCACGATCGGCAGCTATGACCCTGCGATCGGTGCGGTGGGCCTGAGTAAACTGCTGCTCACCCTGGACCTGCCGACCGGCGGACAGAGTGTCGAGAACCACAGCCTGTCCACGGAGCTCGTATTGACCCCCGGTCAGCCCACGCTGCTCGGCAGCCTCAAGGGCAATCGCGTCCTGTTCGCCCTGCGGCTCCTGCCCGAGGCCCGCTGATCAGGGCCACAGGGCCAGCAGCAGCACGGCGCCGCGCGCGGTCCACAGGGCCGTGCGCGGCCAGTTGGCGAGCACCAGGCGCTCTGCGGCGGCCGGGTCCGGGCCGCGCTCGAGGCGCCGGTGCAGGGGCACGGCCAGCAGCGCGGTGGCCAGCCAGATGCCCAGCAGGAGGCCCAGGTTGACGAAGGCCAGCGGGCGCTCTGGCGCGCTGGCCCACCACAGGGGCCAGGCCACGGCGCCGGCCAATTCGAGGCTCATCAGGGGCATCACGATCCAGCCGATGCGGCGCATGTGCTCGGCGTGGAAGCGCGGGAACTCGGCGGCGCCGACCCAGCGGAAGGCCGGATAGTGGACGAGCTGCACGATCCAGATCAGGCCCACCAGGAACCAGGTGTTGGCGGCGTGCAGCAGCAGCATGGGGCTCGGGGAGTGGGGCGGCGCAGGTGGGTCTGGGCAGGCGCGCCGGGCGCGGATCAAGCGCCGCGCCGCTGGGCCAACAGGGCTTCGGCGGCGCGGCGGCCCGAGCGCAGGGCGCCGTTGATCGAGCCCTGGTCGCGATGGTCGCCGCATACGAACAGGCCCGGGGCGAGCGCGACCGAGCGCTCGGCGGGCTCGAGCACACCCGGCGGCTGGGCGGGCAGGGCCGCGCGCACGCGGTCCACGCCCAGGGGCCGCCAGGCGCGCACGCCGCTGCCGAACCAGCCGGTCAGCTCCTCCTGGACCAGGGCTTCGAGGCGCTCATCGGGCTCGGGCGGATCCCCCAGCAGCGTCACGGCGACCAGCTCCTGCCCGAGGGGCGCGTAGCTGGGCTGCACCCGCGAAGGCACGCACAGGTGGGCGATGCGGCCCTGGCCGCTGCCGTTGAGCAACAAGAGCGGCGCGCTGACCGGCGCGGTCGGCGCGGCGAAGGCCAGCTGGGCGACCGAGCGCATGGCGGGCGGGCTGAGGGCGGGGCCGCCCGGCAGCGCACCGAGCAGGCGCGCCGCGGCCGGGCCGTCGACCGCTAGCACGAGCTCCGAAGCAACGAGGGACATCCCGCCGGCCAGGCGCAGGCGCCAGAGGCTAGCCTCGCGCTCGAGCCCGGCCACGGCGCGGCCCAGTTCGACCGTGCCGCGCGGCAGGCCCGCGGCCAGCTGCTCGGGGATCGCCTGCATGCCGCGGGCCGGCAGGCAGGCGCGCCCGGTCGAGAACATGCGCCAGACGAAATCGAGCACGCGGCTCGAGGTCTCCAGGTTGGACTCGAGGAAGATCCCGCCCAAAAACGGGCGCAGGAAGCCGTCGACGAAGGCCGGGCTGAAGCCGAGTTCGGAGAGCAGCTCGCGGCTGGGCCGCTCCGGCCGCCGCCAGAGCGCATCCAACGGTCCGCGCAGCGCCCGCGCCCGCAGGCGCAGCACGCGCAGGCGATCGAGCGGCGTCCCAGGGCCGCGCCAGAGCGCCGGCAGGGCCTGCAGCGGCTGGCGGAACGGATCGGCGAAGCGCACGAAACCGCCGCGCCAGCGCACGAGGGCGCCGGGTTCGAAGGCGGCCAGTTCGAGGGCTTGCAGGTCGAGCTGGGAGCGCGCCTCCGGATAGGCGTCGGTCAGGACTTGGAAGCCGCGATCGATCTGGAAGCCGTCCTGGCGCCGCGTGTGCAGGCGGCCGCCGACCTGACCGGCTGCCTCGAGCACCCGCACCGGCAGGCCCGCGCTGGAGAGGGTCCGCGCGCAGGCCAGGCCGGCCAGCCCGGCGCCCACCACCAGGATCGGGGCTTGAGCGCGCCCCGAGGAGCCCGCCGCTCGCTCGGCCTCCACGGGCTTCAGGCCTCCAGCAGCGGCCCGAGCCAGCGCTCGAACGCCGCGAAATCATCGACGAAATCGACGCCGCGCGGACCGCGGCGGATGCCCCGGGCGCCCGCGCCGCCCACCACCAGGGCGATGTCCGGGGGCAGACGCCGGCGCAGCTCGGACAGGGAACGATCGGTTTCGACGCCGCCCTGGGCCAAAGAAACCGAAATGGCCACGGCGCGCGCGCCGAGTTCCTGCGCCGCGAGGGAGATCTCTTCGAGCGGCGTGTCCGTGCCCAGGATGCGCGCAGTGGCGCCGCGCAAGCTGGCGACCAGAGCGGCCATCTGCAGTCCAAGACCGTGCTGCTCGTTGCGCAGGGTAGCGAACAACACCACCGGACCTTCGGAAGGCGAAGCGATGCCGGCGCGCAGGGAGCGCAGCAGGTCGGTCAGGATCTCGCTGGCGAAGTGCTCGTGGCGCACGTCGAGTTTGCCATCGGCCCAGCCGCGACCGATGTGCACCAGCAGCGGTGCGACACGCTGGTCGATGAAGCCGCGCGCGCCCAGTCGGTGCCAATCGTTCAGCAAACGCTCGGTCATGGCGTCGCCGCGGAATTCGCGCACCAGTTCGATCAGCCCCGCGACCTCGGGGGACAGGTCCTTGGAGCGCGAGTTCTGCAGGATCAGGCGCTCGAGTTCCTCGTCGCCCACCCTGAGCGCCGCCTGGGGCCGGATCCCGAGGGCCAGGGCTTCGGCGATGCGCCGCAGCCAGCGCAGCTGTTCGCCGGTGTAGCGCCGGTGTCCAGAGGGCAGGCGCACCGGCTCGGGGCGGCCGTAGCGACGCTCCCACACGCGCAGGGTGTCCGGCGAGATGCCGGAGGCCTCGGCGACCTCGCCGATCGAATGCAGCGAGGTTCGGCTGCCGTCGGGCAGGGTCCACTCGCGCGGCGTGGCCTCGTCGGTGCGACGCAGTTCGGCCGTGCCGCGGCCCGAGTCATTGTCCGGCTGCCGCTCCGGAGGTTGTTCTGAACCGGAGGGGTTTTCCGCGGAGCCCGGGGGCTGGGAACCCGCGTCGTGCTGAGGGGCCATAGGAGGAAATCGTAGGGCCTCGGCGTTGGGCCGGGAGGCTGGGGAGGCTCGGCGAGCCAGGCCGAAGCCCGGAACCGAGCGCCGGAATACAGACATCGGCGCCGGAACTTGAGGCCCGAGAAACTCCACCGGTGCCCCCCCTGCGGCGGCCCGCGCCCCGCAGTTGGGTTCGGCCCAATCTTGGGTCGAGCCGCTGGCGGGCCGAGAGCGCACGCCCGAAGTCGATTTGGACGAATCCGACGCCCGCCGACTCGACGAATCCTCGGGCATCGTCCTTCCGGACCCAACGAACCAGACCTCAGGCCCATCCGCTCCATGAACAGCCCCCGTTTCCTCTCCGTCGGCTTCGCCGCCGCCGCCCTGATCGCCGCGTTGCTGCCCGGTGCGCAGCAGTGCCCTAGCCAGTGCAGCTCGAAGGCCGCCGCCCAAGTCGTCTCCGCCCCGGCCCAAGCGGCCCCCAACATCGTCGACCTGGCCAAGTCCACCGGCGTGCACAACACGCTGGTCAAGCTGGTCGTCGCCGCGGACCTGGCCGGCGTTCTGGCGGGCCCGGGCCCGCTGACGGTGCTCGCCCCCACCGACGAGGCCTTCGCCAAGCTGGATCCCAAACTCGTCGCGCATTTGACCGATCCCAAGAACAAGGCCGAACTGCAAGCGGTGCTCAAGCACCATGTGATCGGCGCCAGCGTTCCGGCCGCGGACGTCGTGCGCAGCAGCGGCGTGCGTCCCCTGTCGGGCCAGCGCCTGCCGATCGACGTGGCCGAGGGCACCGTCCAAATCGGCGGGGCGATCGTGGCCCAGGCCGACGTGCGCGCCAGCAACGGCATCGTGCACGTGATCGACCGCGTGCTGATCCCGAACAGCAAGAACATCGTCGAAACCGCCGTCGGCGCCGGCCAATTCAACACCCTGGCCAAGGCCCTCGGCGCCGCCGGCCTGGTCGAGACCCTGAGCGGCCCCGGCCCCTTCACGGTCTTCGCCCCGACCGACGCCGCCTTCTCCAAGCTGGACCCCAAGGTCCTGGCCTCCCTGCTGGAGCCGGCCAACAAGGCCAAGCTGACCGAGATCCTGACCTACCACGTCGTCCCGGGCCGCCTGGCCGCCGACGAGGCCGTGGCCGCCGGCACCCTGACCAGCCTGCAGGGGGGCGACCTGCGCCTGCGCATCGATGGCGGCCGGCTGCAAGTCGGCGGCGCG
>JBIKLM010000286.1:0-5767 GCA_044359835.1 Planctomycetota bacterium | reverse complement strand
GCGACACCGAGCTGCTCGGCCTCGACGGGGACGGCTTCGTGGCGCTCAGCCCTGAGGACTCGCCCGCCGCGGGCATGACCTTGGCGGGCCTCGAGCCGGGCGCCCCCTGGGGCTTGGCCCCGCAAGCGACCGCCGCATCCGGCGCCGAGCCGGTGCTTCCCGAGGCGCCTGGCTCCGACGGCGAGACCTTTGCAGCGACGGGCGACCCGCCCGGCGCCTCTGCTGGCCCCGCCTCCCTCTCCGAGAGCGCCGACTCCGAGCGCCTCGATCTCTGAAAGCCCGACCAACCACGCCCAGGGCTCTGCCCGAGCCGCCCAACCAGACCGTCAGATGCCTCTGGTCCGCCCTCCGGCGGTGCAGCTGCCTGCCTCTGACCCAGTCCCCGCCCAGCCCCTGCTCCCATGTCCCGCGGACCGCTGATCGTGACCCTGCTGGTGGCTGCCCTCGGCCTCGGCGCCTTCGTCGTGCACGAGGCCGGCTGGATTTCCGGCGAAGGGGACAAGCGCCCCCGGGGCGTGCCCGTGCGGCACGGCCCGCTGCGCATCTCGGTGCTCGAGAACGGCAACCTCAAGGCGGCCAAGTCGATCGAGCTGGTCAACGAGCTCGAGGGCTCCAGCACGATCCTGTTTCTGATCGCCGAAGGCACGCGGGTCGAACCCGGGGCGCTGCTGTGCGAGCTGGACACCACCGAGCTGCGCGAGCGTTTCGTGACCCAACAGATCTCCGTGCAGGGCGCCGAGGCCCAGGCGGTCAAGGCGCGCCAGCTGCTCGAGATCCAAAAGAGCCAGAACCAGAGCGACATCGCCGCCGCGGAGCGCAAGCTCGAATTCGCCCAGAAGGACAAGATCAAATACGTCGAGGGCGATTGGCCGCAGCAGGAGCAGGCCGCCGAGGACGAGATCCTGCTGGCGGAGGAGGAGCTCAAGCGCGCCGAGGAGACCCTGCGCTGGTCGGCCACCCTGGAGGAGCGCGGCTTCCTGACGCGCACCGAGCTGGACGCGGACAAGCTGGCCAAGCAGCGCTCCGAGGTCAAACTCTCCCAGTCGAAGCGCAATCTCGAATTGCTGATCCAATTCGATCGCCCCCGCGAGCTGCAGCGCCTGCAGGCCGACATCGACGAATTCGTGCGCGAGAAAACGCGCGTCGAGCTGCAGGCCGCGGCGCGCCTGGTGGACCTCGAATCCGACCTGGCCGCGGCCGAATCCAAGCTCAAGCTCGAGTCCGAAAAGCTCGCCAAGTACACCGACCAGCTGGCCAAGGCCAAGATCGTGGCCCCCGTGGCGGGCATGGTGGTCTACGCCAAGGAGGACGGCGGGCGCTGGGGCCGCGGCGATCCGATCGCCGAAGGCACCCAGGTGCGCGAGCGCCAGCGCCTGATCACGATCCCTTCCTCCGACAACATGCTGGTCGAGGCCTCGATCCACGAGTCGGTGCTCGAGCAGGTCCGCGAGGGACAGGACGTGATCGTGCGCATCGACGCGCTGCCCGACCGCAGCTTCCGCGGCCGCGTGCGCTACAAGGCTCTGCTGCCCGACCAGAACCAGTGGTGGGCCAACCCGAACCTGCGCGTCTATCGCACCGACGTGGACGTGCTCGACACCGACGTCGGCATGCGGCCGGGCATGTCCTGCTCGATCGAGGTCGTGGTGGCGGACATCCCCGCGGCGACCTACGTGCCGGTCCAGGCGGTGTTCCTGGACGGCGGCAAGCCGGTCGCCTTCGTGGAGGACGCCCGCGGCGTGTCGATCCGGCCGCTCGAGCTCGGGCGCTACAACTCCACCTGGGTCGAGATCCTCGCCGGCCTCGAGGAGGGCCAGCAGGTGCTGCTGAGCCAGCCCTCGGGGTTCCAGCTGGAGTCGGCCCTGGTCGAGCCCGAGGAGGGCGGCGAGAGCGCGCCCTCGATGCCCGGCGCCGGACCCGGCGGGGCCGAGCGCGGCGGTCCCCCCGCCGCGGGCGCCCCGGGCCGCTCGGGCGGCGAAACGCGCCCCGCGGGAGCGGGGGGCGAGGGCCGCAGCGGCGGCCAGGGTCGGCCCGCCGCCGACGCCCAGCGCAGCGCCGTCGGGCGCGGCGGCGGCCCGCGGGCCGCTGAGGCCGCCGCCCCGGGCGCGGTTCCGAGCTCCTCGGCCGAGGCAGCCCAGCCGGCCGGCGGAGCGCCCGCAGGGGGGACCCCCGCCGGCGCTGCGGCCGGGGCGGGGGCCGCCGGGGGCAACCAGTCCCGGCTCGGCCCGGCCGCTCTCGAGCGGCCTTGGCTGCTGCCCGCCCAGCGCGACTTGCTTCCCCAGCGGCCCCAGGCGGCCCGCCGCGCATGAGCCTCGCATCGATCGGTCGAGAGGGTCGACCGGCCCCGCACAGCACCGGCGAGCGCGAGGTCGTGGCCGCCCTGGAAGAGGTCTCGAAGGTCTACCAGACCGGCGCCGTGGAGGTGCGCGCGCTCGATCGCCTGAGCTTCGAGTTCCGCGCCGGCGAGTACTGGTCGATCATGGGCAGCTCCGGCAGCGGCAAATCGACCCTGCTCAATATCCTGGGCTGCATCGACCGGCCCAGCTCGGGCCGCTACCTGGTGCGCGGCACCAGCGTCGGCGACCTGGACGACGACCAGCTGTCCGAGCTGCGCTCGCGGCACCTGGGCTTCGTTTTCCAGTCCTACAACCTGATCGCCCAGCTGGACGTGCTCGAGAACATCACCGTGCCGCTGATCTATCAGGACCGCCCGCCCGCCGACGGCCTGGAGCGGGCCCGGCGGCTGGCTGAGCGCGTCGGGCTCGGCCAGCGCCTGCACCATCGCCCCCGGGAGCTCTCCGGGGGCCAGCAGCAGCGCGTGGCGATCGCCCGGGCGCTGATCAACGACCCGGCCCTGATCCTGGCGGACGAAGCCACCGGCAACCTCGACAGCCAGACCGCCGCCGAGATCCTGGACCTGTTCGACGAGCTGCACGGCGAGGGCAAGACGATCATCCTGGTCACCCACGAGGCCGACGTGGGCGCGCGCACCCAGCGCCACCTGCGCCTCAAGGACGGCCGCGTCGAGACGATCAGCTGACGATCGCCCGCCCGGCTTGCCAACCCCGCGCCGCCGCCTCCGAGGCCTCCCGGCCTCCGCCAACCCGCCTCCCCTCCTCCGGCCCGCACCGCATCCATGGGACCCGCCGCTTGGCTCAGGCCGATCCGACTCGGCGTGCGCAGCCTGCTGCTGCACCGCATGCGCTCCCTGCTGACCACGCTGGGGGTGCTGTTCGGCACCAGCAGCGTGATCGCCATGCTGGCGATCGGCGAGGGCGCCTCCTCGGAGACCCAGGAGCAGATCAAGGCCCTCGGCAGCCAGAACATCCTGCTGCGCTCGGTCAAGCCGCCGGAGGACCCCAACCAGAGCAGCCAGAGCCGCACGATCGTCTACGGCCTGACCCACGAGGATCGCCGGCGGGTCGAATCGACCTTTCCCGCGCTGGACGCCGTGGTGCCGGTGCGCGACCTGGCCCAGGAGCTGCGCGTGCTCGATCGCGTGGTCACGCCGCGGGTGCTGGCGACCCTGCCCAGCTACCTGGAGGCCACCGGCCGGCTGATGCTGGCCGGTCGTTTCCTGAACGACCGGGACCAGCGCAACGTGGCCAACGTGATCGTGCTCGGGGACGAGGTGGCCCGGAGGCTGTTCCCCTTCTCGAGCCCGCTGGGCCAGCAGGTCAAGGTCGGGGCCGAGTACTTCGACGTGGTCGGCATCCTGGCTCCGCGCATGCGCTACGGGGAGGACGCGGCCAAACCTGGGGAGGAGATCACCGGCGAGGCCTTCGTGCCCCTGTCCACCGGACTCAAGTGGTACGGCGAGCTGACCGTCAAGCGCCGTTCCGGCTCGATGGAGATGGAGCAGGTCCAGCTGCACGAGCTGATCCTGCAGGTGGATGCTGCGGAGCTGGTGCCGATGGTGGCCGGGGCCGCGCGCGAAATGTTGTCGCGCTTCCACTCCCAGCGCGACTACGAGGTGGTCGTGCCCCTCGAGCTCTTGGCCCGCGCCCAGGCCACCAAGCGCATCTTCAACATCGTGCTGGGCTCGATCGCCGGCATCAGCCTGCTGGTCGGCGGCATCGGGATCATGAACGTGATGCTGGCAACGGTCACGGAGCGCACCCGCGAGATCGGCATCCGCCGAGCCTTGGGCGCCAAACGGCGCCACATCGTCTCCCAGTTCCTGGTCGAGACCGTGGTGCTCTCGGTGGGCGGCGGAGCGATGGGCGTGCTGCTCGGGCTCCTGATCCCGGTGCTGGTCGAGCACTTCGCCGACATGCGCACGATCGTGACCCCGGCAGCGCCGGTGCTGGCCTTCGGCATCTCGGCCGGCATCGGGGTGCTGTTCGGCATCTATCCGGCCTGGCGCGCGGCCAACATGGACCCGGTCGAGGCCCTGCGCCACGAGTGAGCGGGGCCTGAGGGCTCCGCGGGGCCTGCGCTCCCCGCGGGCGCGCCGAGGGGCCAGAGTCGCCCGGACCTGGGCCAGCCCCGTGCCGCGCGGTTCCCCGGGCCCTGCGCCGCCGCGCGGTCCGTTCACTGGCCCTCCCCCAGTCCTTGGCGCAGCTCCAGGGCTTGGGCCAGGTCGGCCGGGGCCAGTTCCGCGCGGCCCT
This sequence comes from Planctomycetota bacterium, assembly GCA_044359835.1. Classification (GTDB taxonomy): domain Bacteria; phylum Planctomycetota; class UBA1135; order UBA1135; genus JBIKLM01. The sequence continues at coordinate 1,157 of JBIKLM010000286.1, read as the reverse complement.
CGAGGTCGGCCAGGGTGCGCGCCACCCGGCGCAGGCTCTGCAGGGCGCGCGCGGACAGGCCTCGCCGTTCCTGGGCCCGCGCCAGGAGGTCGCGGGCCGGTCCCTCGACCGGTGCGAAACGATCCAGTTGCGCGGCGTCGAGGGCCGCGTTCTCCAGCTCTCCTTGCCGGGCCCGCGCGAAGGCCTGGGCGGCCCGCAGGCGGGCCAGCAGCAGGGCCCCGGAATCCGCCTGTGCACGGGGCGCAGCGGCAGCTGCCACGCTGCCCTTGGCGGACCGGCGCGGCGCAGCGGGCCGCGGCCGCGGGGAGTGGGGCGCCCGATCGCTGGCGGGGACTTCGAGCGGGCTGGGCTCCGATTGCGAGGCCTGCGGGTCTTCGCTCGGCGCTGCGCTCGCGAGCAGGTCGGCCAAACGCGGGGCGCCCAGCTCGACGCGCAGATCGATGCGATCGAGCAGCGGACCGGAGAGCCGCCCGCGATAGCGCGCCACCTGCAGGCGGCTGCAGCGGCAGCTGCGCGTGGGGTGCCCGAGGTAGCCGCAGGGGCAGGGGTTCATGGCGGCCACCAAGCGGAAGGCGGCCGGCAGCCGGGCTCGGTCGCCGACGCGCGCCAGCTCGAGGTGCCCGATTTCGAGGGGCTGGCGCAGGGCCTCGAGGACCTCGCGCTTCCATTCGGTCAGCTCGTCCAGGAACAGCACGCCGCGATGGGCCAGGCTGACCTCGCCGGCCATCAGCGGCGAGCCGCCGCCCACCAGCCCCGCGTAGCTGGTGGTGTGGTGGGGGGCGCGGAAGGGGCGTTCCTCGGCCAGCCCCGCGGGCCAGGCCCCGAGGGCCGAGCGCACGCGCGTGATCTCGATGCGCTCCGCGAGGCTCGGCGGCGCCAGCAGGCTCGGCAGGGCGCGCGCCAGGGTGCTCTTGCCGGTGCCCGGGGGCCCCAGGAACAGCAGGTGGTGGCCGCCCGCCGCGGCCACCAGCAGGGCCTGCTTGCCGAGCGGCTGACCGCGCACCAGATCGAGGGCCGCCGCGCCCAGCTCGGGCCGCAGCGCGCGCGGCGGAGGCTCGAGCGCGCCGCGGTCGTCCGGCTTGAGGCCCAGGGCCAAGGCCTCGCCCAAACTGGCGGCGGCGAAGGCCCGCGCCCCCGGCAGGTGGGCCGCTTCGCCG
>JBIKLM010000285.1:0-5771 GCA_044359835.1 Planctomycetota bacterium | reverse complement strand
GTAATCGAAGGCGGTGTAGAGGTTTTTCAGCAGCGCTTCGAAGACCGCGCGGGCCTCCGCGGGGGCGATCTGCGCATCGGCCGCGGCCAGGCCCCACTCCGCCGTGAGGCGCTCGCGGCCGAGCGCGGCGCCGGTCAGGGCCAGCGTCAGCACGGTCAGTCCGGCCGCCGGACGGCGCAGGCGCGGGGCCAGCAGCGGGCACAGGGCGCCGACCAGGGCCAGGCTCAGCCAGGGCGTGGGCCGCGGGGCGCGCGGGGCCGCCTCGGGCACGGGCAGGAAGCCGGCTCCGGGGTCCTGGAACTCGCCGTGCCAGGTGAACTCGGGCTCCACCTGGGTGAACAGCAGCGGATGGTCGTAGCGCCCGTCGTTCAGCTGCCCGGTGACCTGCACGGGCTCCTCCGGGCCGCCGGCCATGGGCGCGATCCCCGGGTACAGGCCCCAGCGCAGGCTGATGCGCCGCGGCGGCGATTCCAGCGCGAAGCGCAGGGGCAGCTGGAGCTGGGCGAGGGCCCGGGCCCCGAAGCTCGGGAACATGCCCACCAAGCCGTCGATGGCCGGCATCCAGGAGATCGGCTCGGCTTCGAATGCGAGGGTCTTGCCGTCGGCCTGGACCAAGAGCTGGGTGCGCAAGAGCTCCGCCAGCGCGTCCTGGTAGGCGGGCAGCTCGCTTTCCGCGACCTGATTCTCGAGCTCGCGCTCGAGCTCGAGCACGGCGTCGGCGAAGGCCAGGTTGAGCCGCACCCGCACCAGCAGATGGTCTTGTCGGAGCGCGACGCGCAGCTCCGCGTCCGGGCCGTCCTGGGGATGCCGGTCGGCCCAGCCCGCCGGCGGGGCGGCGACCCAGAAGGCCAGGAGGGGGGCGAGGATCAGGCGGGGCATCGCTGAGGCGGGGGCCGGCGCTGGCGCACCGGGGGCCGCGCCGCCCGGGACCACTTTCGGCCCGCCCGCGGGGATCCTAAGGTGGGGAGCCCCGCTCCCGGATCCCGGATCCCGTTCCGACCGAAGGCCCATGTTCCGATCCCCGCTGTCCGCGCTCCGCTTCCTGGCCCCAGCCGGTTCCAAGCTCCCCGGCCCGCTGTTGGCCCTGGCGCTGGGCGCCTCCGCGGCCCTGGGCCAAAGCGCGACCGAAGGCGTGGCCGTGGCCGCGCGGGCGGCTTCCGGCGACCCGATCTCCGCCGCGCTCGCCAGCGCCGACCCGGACGTGCTGCGCTACGACCAGCACCTGACCTTCCTGGCGCACCCGTTCCTTGAGGGCCGCCTGCCCGGAACGCGCGGCATGGATCTGGCCATGGAGTACTGCGAAGCGCATCTGCGCGCGGCCGGCCTCGAGGCCCCCTTCGCCGCCGCCAGCGGGACTTCCTATCGGCAGCCCTTCGACCTGCAGCCCGTGCCCGAGCTGCTCTCCCAGTCCCTGAGCTTGGCCGGGCTCCAGCTGGTGGCCGGCGTGGATTACCAGGCCTCCAGCCTGGGGCGCGGCAGCAGCTTCGCCGGTCCGGTGACCTTCGTGGGCTATTCGATCGAGCGCGGCCCCAAGGACAGCGGCTATGCGAGTTACGCCGAGGGCGACGACCTGACCGGCCAGATCGCCTTGCTGCTGCGCTTCGAGCCCATGGACGAGGAGGGCAACAGCCAGTGGAATCAAACCGCCGGGGCCTGGAGCGGCCGGTCGGCCTTGGCCGGCAAGGTGCGCCAGGCCGTCGAGCGCGGCGCCAGCGCCGTGTTGGTCGCCAACCCGCCGGGCGCCAACGATCCGCGGGCCCGCGAACTGACCGGCTTTTCCCAGGGCCGCGGGGTGGTCGACGTGCCCGTGCTGATGCTGAGCAGCGCGGCCGCCGAGCGCTTGGTGGCGCGCCTCGATCCGGCCGCGCCCAGCTGGCTCGAGCTGCGGCGCGCCGCGGACCAGGGCCGCTCGATCCGGCCTCTGGGCGGCAGCCTGGCCGGGCGGGTCGAGCTGGGCGAGAAGCGCACGCGCTGCGAGAACGTGGGCGGCCTGCTGCGCGGCCGTGGCGCCCTGGCCGACGAGCTGGTGGTCATCGGCGCGCACCTCGACCACCTGGGTTGGGGCAACTTCGGTTCCCGCGATCGCGAGCGCGCCGGCAAGGCGATCCACCCTGGGGCGGACGACAACGCCAGCGGCAGCGCGGCGCTGCTGATGCTGGCCGAACGCTTGCACAGGGACTATTCGAACCTGCCGGCAGGGGCCGAGGCCCGCTCGATCCTGATCCTGCTGTTTTCGGCGGAAGAATCCGGGCTGAACGGCTCGGTCCACTACGTCAAGGAGCCGCTGGTGCCCCTCGAGCAGCACGCCTTGATGATGAACTTCGACATGATCGGGCGCATGACCGACCGGCGTCTGTCGGTGTCCGGGCTCGACAGCGGGGTCGGCATGGAGGAGTGGGCCAAGCCCTACTTCGCCGCTTCGCCGCTCACGATCGTCAACCCCGAATCCGCCTTCGGGGGCAGCGACCACCTGCCGTTCCTGCAAAAGAACGTGCCGGTGCTGTTCGGGATCATCGCCGAATTCCACCAGGACTACCACACGCCTGCGGACACCGCCGAGCAGATCAATCGCGTCGACGCGGTCGAAGCCATGCGCCTGTGGCACTCCCTGGCGCTCGCGGCGGCATTGCATCCGACCGGCTTCCGCAAGGAAGCCCCCCAGGGCCCGCGGCGCCCGCTGCCCCCCCTCGGCGGCGGCCCAAGCGCTGCCGGCAGCCCTGCGCCGGCGGCCGCCGACTCGGCGCCGGCGCCGGCTGCCGCGCCGGCCTCTGGCGGGCGCGCCCCGTTCCCGGTTTCCCTGGGCATCCGACCGGGCAACTACGGCGAGGAGGGCAGCGCCGATGCGCCGGTGGGCGTGCTGATCGAGAGCGTCGATCCGAGCGGGGCCGGGGCCGAAGCAGGCCTGCTGGCGGGAGATCGGATCCTGACCTGGAACGGCGCCGAGATCGTCGATGTCGCCGCCTACGCCAACCTGCTGCGCGGCCACAAACCCGGCGACCGCGTGCGCCTGGGCCTGCAGCGCACCGACGGGCCTCGGGAGCTCGAGGTGATCCTGCGCGAGCCCCCGAGCGCTCCGCGCTGACCCGGCTGCGCCGCGGCCCGCCGCGGCCCCCAAGGCCCCTCAGCGGGCCCACCCGCCCACGACCTCTCCAGTCCGTCCGCCGGTCCGCTCCGCAGCGGCCCTTCGTCCGAGCCCCCACGCCGATGAGCTCCGCTCCCGCCGCCCCCGCCAGCGTCGCCGCCAGCCCGGCCGCAACCTTGCCCTTGCAACCCAAGCACCCGGTGCGCCTGGTGACCGCGGCCTCGCTCTTCGACGGGCACGACGCGGCGATCAACATCATGCGCCGCCTGCTGCAAGCCTGCGGGGCCGAGGTGATCCACCTGGGCCACAACCGTTCGGTGCAGGAGATCGTCGATTGTGCGATCCAAGAGGACGCCCAGGGCATCGCCCTGACCAGCTACCAGGGCGGCCACGTCGAATATCTCGAGTACATGGTCGACCTGCTGCGCCAGCGCGGCGCGGCCACCAAGGTGTTCGCCGGCGGCGGCGGCACGATCCTGCCCCAGGAGGCGCGGCGCCTCGAAGCCCACGGCGTCGAGCGCATCTATTCGCCCGACGACGGCCGTGCGATGGGCCTGCAGGGCATGATCAACGACGTGATCCGGCGCGCGGATTTCGCGCTGGTCGATCCGGCTCGGCCGCCGGCCACGGAAGCCGTGCAGCGCGGGGAAGCGGCGGCCTTGGCCCGGGCGATCAGCTTTGTCGAAAACCTGCCCGATCAGGCCGGCGCCCTGCTCGAACGCCTGCAGCGCAGCGGCGGTCGCCTGGCCCCGGTGCTGGGCGTGACCGGCACCGGAGGCGCCGGCAAGAGCAGCCTGGTGGATGAGCTCGTGCGGCGGTTCCTGCACGACTTCCCGACCAAGCGCTTGGCGATCCTGTCGGTGGATCCCACCCGGCGGCGCTCCGGGGGCGCGCTGCTCGGCGACCGCATCCGCATGAACGCGATCAGCGACCCGCGCGTTTACATGCGCTCGATGGCCACGCGCGGCGCCAACCAGTCGCTCTCGCGCCACGTCAAGAGCGCCCTGGCCGTGCTGCAGTCGGCCAGCTTCGATCTGATCCTGGTGGAAAGCTCCGGCATCGGGCAATCGGACACGGAGATCGTCGAGCACTGCGATGTGTCCCTGTACGTGATGACCGCCGAATACGGCGCGGCCACCCAGCTCGAGAAGATCGACATGCTCGACTTCGCCGACCTGGTGGCGATCAACAAGTTCGACAAGCCCGGGTCCCTGGACGCGCTGCGCGACGTGCGCAAGCAGGTGCGCCGCAACCGCGGGTCCTTCGAGGTCCCCGACGAGGCCCTGCCCGTGCACGGCACGATCGCCTCGAAGTTCGCCGATCCGGGCATGAACACGCTCTACGCCGCGGTCCTGGAGGCGCTGGCGCGCGAGACCGGCGCGGGTCTCGCGGCCAGCGGCGCTTGGCGCCGGGGCGCGCCCGACCGCGGCGCGATCCTGCCGCCCGAACGCCAGCGTTACCTGTCCGAGATCGTCGACGCGATCCAGCGCGACGAGCGCGAGCTCGGCAAGCAGGTCGAGCTGGCCAGCCAGCTGGGCCAGCTGCATGGCGCGGCCAAGAGCCTGAGCTCAGCGGGGGATCTCGAGCTCGGCGCCGCGCTGGGCGCCAAGGCCGAAGCCCTCGAGCGACGCCTCGATCCGGCCGCGCGCGAGCTCCTGTCCGGCTGGCCGGCCCTCTATGCGCGCTATTCGGGCGAGGACTACACCTACGAGGTGCGCGGCAAACCGGTCAGCCAGCCCCTGCGCAGCAGGACCCTCTCCGGCCTCTCGATCCCCAAGGTGTGTTTGCCCAAGCACCGCGACCTGGGCGATCGCTTGCGCTGGCTGGCGCGCGAGAACGTGCCCGGCGAGTACCCCTACACGGCGGGCGTCTTCCCGCTCAAGCGCGATGGCGAGGATCCGGCGCGCATGTTCGCCGGCGAGGGCGGCCCCGAGCGCACCAACAAGCGCTTCCACTACGTTTCGGCGGGCATGCCCGCCAAGCGCCTGTCGACCGCCTTCGATTCGGTCACGCTGTATGGCGAGGACCCCGATCCGCGCCCCGACATCTACGGCAAGATCGGCAACTCGGGCGTCTCGATCGCCAGCCTGGACGATGCCAAGAAGCTCTATTCGGGCTTCGATCTGTGCGATCCGAAGACCTCGGTGTCGATGACCATCAACGGTCCGGCCCCGATGCTGCTCGGCTTCTTCTTGAATGCGGCCATCGACCAGCGCTGCGAGAAGTACATCCGCCAGAACGGCTTGACCGCGGAGGTCGAGCGCCAGATCGACGAGCGCTATCGCCGCTTCGGCCAGCCCCGGCCGCGTTATCGCGGGGACCTGCCCCCGGGCAACGATGGCCTCGGGCTGCTGCTGCTCGGCACCAGCGGAGACCAGGTGCTGCCCCGCGAGACCTATCAGAAGCTCGCGGCCGAGGCCCTCGGCCAGGTGCGCGGCACGGTGCAGGCCGACATCCTCAAGGAGGACCAGGCCCAGAACACCTGCATCTTCTCGACCGAATTCGCCCTGCGGATGATGGGGGACATCCAGCAGTTCTTCATCGAGCGCAAGGTGCGCAACTTCTACAGCGTCTCGATCTCCGGATATCACATCGCGGAAGCCGGCGCGAATCCGATCACCCAGCTGGCCTTCACGCTGGCCAACGGATTCACCTTCGTGGAGTACTACCTGGCGCGGGGCATGGCGAT
>JBIKLM010000284.1:0-5778 GCA_044359835.1 Planctomycetota bacterium | reverse complement strand
GCTTCCGAGCGCCACGACGTGATGAGCCAGGAGACCCACGCGGGCACCTGGATCGGCTTCCGCCAGCCGGTGGGGCGCGAGTTCAAGCGCCTCGAAGGGCAGGACCCGGGCCAGACCCTGGGCAGCAACCCGGGCGAGGTCTGGGAGGAGGCCGAGTTCTGGGTCGCGCTGACCCACCGGATCGACCCGGACGGCTCGCTCGGCATCCGGCGCTGGTACGAATCCAAGGCGCGCCCGGGCCAGCCGATCTCGATGGACGAGTACTTCGGCGGGCTGTTCGAGAACGTGCCCGGGCTGCCGGAGGCCGCGCGCGCCGCCGGCCAGACCCCGCTCGAATTCATGCGCCGGCGCGGCGCCTTCGAGGTGCCCTACGGCGGCCAGGAGCGCTACGCCGAGCCGGTCGCCCCGGCGGAGGCCGCCCGCGGCGCGGGCCTGGCGCTGCCGGACGGCCGGCGCGTCAAGGGCTTCGCCACGCCCTCCAAGAAGCTCGAGTGGTTCTCGCCGACCCTGGCCGAATGGGGCTTCCCGGGCTCGGCCACCCCTGAGTACGAGCAGAGCCACGTGCACTGGAGCCGGATCGACTTCGCCCAGGGCGAGCGCTGCCTGCTGCCGACCTTCCGCCTGCCGACCCTGATCCACACGCGCTCGGGCAACGCCAAGTGGCTGCAGGAGATCAGCCACACCAACCCGCTCTGGATCCATCCCGAGGACGCCCGTCTGCTGGGCATCCAGAACGGCGCGCTCGCCAAGGTGGCCACGGAAATCGGTCATTTCGTGCTGCGCGCCTGGGAGACCGACGGCATCCGCCCCGGCGTGGTGGCCTGCTCGCACCACGTGGGCCGCTGGCGTCTGTTCCGCGAGATCGGCGGCCAGCAGCAGGCCTCGGCGCTGGTCGAACTGTTGCGCGACGGCGAGCTCTTGACCATGCGCCAGAAGCAGGGCGCTGGGCCCTACGCCTCCTTTGATCCCGACAGCGAGCGCGTCTGGTGGAAGGAGGTCGGCGTCAACCAAAACCTGACCTTCCCGGTCCAGCCGGACCCGGTCAGCGGCATGCACTGCTGGCACCAGAAGGTGCGCGTGACGCCGGCGGGCCCGGACGATCGCTACGGCGACATCCAGGTCGACCTGGCCAAGTCGCGCGCCGTCTACGAGCGCTGGCGCGCCCTGGCCAAACCGGCCCCGGGCCCCGGCGGCCTGCGCCGCCCCCTGTGGCTCAACCGCCCCCTGCACCCGACCGAAGCGGCCTACCGGCTGTGATTCCTGGGCCCAAGCGCAGCTCTGCCAGTGCGCTCGAGGGTCTCGGCCAACGTTCAGGTTCTCTTGCCCCCATCGCGCGGCGCGGGCCGCGCGAGGCTGGGGTTCCTGATGCTGGTCCGTGCCCATTACTGGCCGGCGCGGAGCAGGTCTGAGCCGGTGACGATCATCGCGCTCCGAGCGCGGATCGACTCCAAGCCACTTAGGCGTGCGCAGCTTTCGCGTTCGAAAGGCCAGCACAGCCGGCGCCACCTCCGGAGGGAAACCCGCCTGGGCCCTACGGGCGTTCTCGCTTGGCCCCACCCGGGAGTGTCGGCTCGCCCCAGCGTCAGGGCTTGCAACGAGGGACCGGATGCCCGCGTTCCGGAGCCAACCAGATGGCGCTCCCCGCAGGGAGCTATGCATGCGAGCACAGCTTGGGTATTGGGAAGCTCTTGACGACAGGAGCGCAGAGCCACGCGGTCTCACGATTCCACACCCGAGCCCCTCGGGCGAAAATCGCTGAACGGCCCGCGAGCGTTCCGGTCTCACAATTTCTGGCCTAGGCTTCATTCTCGGGGGGCGGCTCCCAACGCCGAGGGCTGGCCAACGAGGGTCCCAAGCATGGCTTTCCGGAATTCCCCCTTGACAGCCAGGGCCGAGCCGCGGAGCTTGGCCCTCAGGCAAGCGTTCGTCCTCGCTCGACGCTCTCCGCCCAGCTCCGCCTCCTTCGCCCCAGCTCCGCACGGGATTCCAACCTCGCCAAAAACGATGAAGTACGCTCTCTGGCTCTCTGGCTCGCTGGCTCGCTCGAGCCCGGCAGGTTGAGCGCCTGGCCTGCTGACCCGATGCCTCCGCGCCCCAGCGCGTCAACGACCTGTTCCCCTGACTATGGCTTCATGACTTTGCCCGGCATTTGCCCGGGCTGTTCGGTTTCCTTTTCGTCTTTTTTGGGGGAGGCCTTTGAAGACTGCGAAGGCTGCTGGGGTGTGCTCGAGCTGACCCTGAATTGCAGTGGGGTGCTGATCTCGGGCGATCTGACGCATAGCGGTGCTTGCAGCACGGGCACCAATCGGGTGCGGATCGACTGCCCCTTGTACCCAGGGAGCGAGAATTGGATTGCGGTCGCCGAGGTGGTCTGCAAGGACTGTGGTGAGTGAACCGACTCGGCGCGGTTGCGATACAGACCGCGTCGCGCCTGTCTCGCGCGTTCGTTCCCTCTCGATTTTGCAAGCCGAATCCCCTCGATCTCAGCCGGCCCATACCATGAATACGCCCGCCAGAATAGGCCACCCGAGAAGCGGCCAAGTCACCACCTGGGTCCTGTTTATCCTCATCCTTGGAGGCCTCGCCCTGTGGTTTCTGCTGCGCGCCGATCGGGGCCAACCCCAGGGCGGAGACGGCGCTCGAGCTCTGCCTTCTGCCGGGAGCCGCTCGCCTGGAACTGCACTCGCCCGCCTCGAGTCGCCTGCAGACCCTGCGGATGGCCGTGTGGCTGCTCCCGATGGGTCCGAAGGCATCGCGGACGCCGCAGGGTCGGAGCCAGGGGGCGAGGGGACGGAATCGCCGGCGGACGAAAAGGAGGCCGAGGCCGCCCAGTTCGCGGCCAAGTATGCGGGCCTGACCCGCGGCCAATTGCAGCTCCGCATGGATGCGGTCCTCGCCCAATCGAAGCGAGAAATCCGTCAAGCCGCGGACGCGCTGCTGGCGGCGGGGCGCTTCGAGATCCGGGAAGGAGAGCTCGATCCCGATACCGGCGGCTACTGGTTCCGGGGCAGCGGCCGGGAAAACCTCCACATACTCTATGGGGTCGAAGGGGACAGCAGCCGGATGAAGCGGGTCGAGATGTCGCCCACAGAATTTCCGGAGCTCTACCGTTTCAAGAGCGAGCTCGATTGGCTGGCCTACGCGATATTCAAGTCGCACTAGGCAGGGAGCTGGACCAACACTCTCGGTTCCGAGACTTCCCGGGCCCGCTTTTTCCCGCGTTGGACTGGGCGATCCAGCTCGGCGGGCCCCAGCCGCGGCTTCGGGGCTAGGAGCAGGCCCGCTCCTGCTCGACAGAATGCAACACGGCTCCCCGACTTCGACTCGGACCTTGCGAGCGCCTATGCCTGCATCTGGGGTGCAAGCCGTGCTGCCCGTGAGACGCCTTCTGGAAGGAACTCGTCCCATGAACTCCATGCTTTCTTCTGCGGGGCGAGGCTCCCTGCGACACCTGTTCGGCATCGTGGGCCTGTTGCTGGTCGGCGCGCTCGTGGGCTACGCCGTGCGGCCGGGGTCCCGAGAAGGGCAGACGCCAAAGGCGGCGGTGCCTGACGACCTGGGTTTCGGCAGCGCGGCGCTGAGCCGGGCCCCTCTGATCCCTGAAACCTTGCGGGCCCCGGTCGACTCGGGAGCCGCGGACGGCGAGAACGGCCAGAGCGAGCCGCCCCGCGCCGAGCCCGTGGTCGGGGCCTGGTTCCCGACCCCGCCGGATCGCGACCTGGGCGGCATGATGACCTCGGAGGTGTTGGCGTCCTTTTACGGTTCTGAATTCCCCAAAGCCTTGGAGGACATGGGGGGCTTGGCCAACAAGCTGTACCAGTTCGACAACTGGATGCGCGAGCCTGGCCACCGGCTCGGGGAGGCGGGCCCCTCCCTGGAGGCCATCAAGCGCATGATGATCGAGCGCTGCAACAAGCGGGACCTCCTGTTCGGCACCGTGTTCGAGGACGGCTGGGTGCCCCAGGCGATCTACAGCGCCACCGATTTCACCGGTTCCCTCAACCGCGTGCTGGCCGACCATGCGGTCGCCCACGGGAAGCCGAAGGCCCACCTGCCTTTCAAGAAGCAGGAGGAATCCCGGGCCCGGATCGAGGAGCTGTGTCGCCCCAGGGCGCTGCTGATCGACGAGCTCGTGGCCAAGGTCCGCGAATGCGTGACCAGGGACCTCGAGCCGGTCTCGCTGACGCAGCAGCCGGCCGTGGGTTCCATGCACGTGGGGGTCATGAACTGGGTGCCCAAGGCGGTCCGAGAGCGACGGGATCTCCAACCGAGCCGTTGGTGGTTCTCGACCTTGGGTCAGGGTGGGCCACGCAGCAGCTATCTCGGCCACTACATCGCCTTGGCGACGGATTTTCCCGAGTGCAACGCCGTGATCCAGCAGATCCTCGCGGCCGAGAGCAGCCTGGAAGCGGCCCTGGCCGCCGAAAAGCAGTGGTGGCTCGACAACTGCGAGTGGAAGGACGCTTGAGCGGGGCCTTTCGGCCCTTAAGTCCGCCAGCCGCTCCCTGATCCGCCGGCAGGCGCGCCGTCCGAGCCCTTCGGACGGCTGCCTGCCGGCCTAGGCCCGCGTCCAGCGCAGAGGGCTGGTTGCTTTGATCCGTCCGCTGCTGTGCTCGGCTGCCGGCCGGCGTCGAGGGCGCCAGCGCCTGCGCCCAGGGCTGCGAGGCCGTTCGGCCCGCACAGACCAGGCCGGTTCCGATTTCAGAACCACCTTGACGGGAACGGCCCATCCGCCGAGGCTTCACAGGCACCCAAGAAGTCCGCGGCCCCTGGATCGCTCGCTCAGGCCGCGCTCCGATCGATAGCCAAAAAACTCTGACGCTGCTCGCGTCTGCAACGATGCACACCTGGTCGAATCTGCTGCTCGGTTTTCTGCTGCTCGGCGGGTTGGCCGCGGCGCCGGAAGCGCTGGGGCCGGGCCGCGCTCCGGACGCGGCCAGCTCAGAGCCCGCCGAGGCGCCCGCTGGACCGAAGCAGACCGAGCCGGGCGCGGCCAATCCGGATCTGCCCGCCAGGCTGCGCATCGACGCGGATCCGGCTCTGGCGGTCGTCCAGGGCCCCTGTGGCCTGATCGATTCGGAACCGGCACGGATTTCGTCCGAGCCCCTGGGCTACGCGCCGGCCGGCGAATACTGCCTGCCCTCCACGGCGGCGCTGCTGCGCGCGACACCCTATGAATGCGAGGGCTCGAGGGGCGCGGCGACGATCCTGGGCTTCGCCGGTTCCACCCAGCACCTGATTCTCGCTGGGGGCGGTGACGTGGCTTCGGTGGCTTCGGTCTCGCGCGCCGACCTGCAGCCCGCGGCCGGTGCCAGCGACGTGGTGCGGCGGGGTGACTCGGTCGCGATGACCCCCGGCACCGGCCATGGGGCAGCGCTGCGCGTCTCGTACCGCTGCCCGGGGGGCGCCCAGGAACCGCTCGAGTTCGAGAGCCCGTTCCGGCAGCTGTTGTTCTTGCGTTGAGCCGCCGCAGGACGGAAAGGATCGATCCCTTCCCTCTCTCCCAACTCGCCTCCATGACCCACAGCTCGCCCCGTTTTCGCACCGCCCGCACCGCCCGCTTTTTCGCCGCCTGCGGGCTGACGCTGCTGGCCGGCGCTCTGGCCCTTTCCGCCTGCGGCTCCGAGCCCAGGAGCCCCTCGCCGGATTCCGGCGAATTGGGCCTGGGCCGCTCCCAGCAGGGGAGCGCCGACGCCCGCAGCGCTGGCGCCGACGACGCCCCGGGGGCCTCCGGAGCGCGCACGGCCCGCAATCCGGCCGCCTTGGCCGCCTCGGCCG
>JBIKLM010000283.1:0-5790 GCA_044359835.1 Planctomycetota bacterium | reverse complement strand
CCCCGCGTCGCCCCCGCCGGGGGGCGCCCAAGGGCATGCTGACAGGCCGATCTGACGGCTCGGGCGCAGCCCGAGTCGATTTTCTCAGCCTGTCCGTCTCCCTTTGGCCTGCGGAGCCCGAGGGCTCCCTCGGGTTCGCGCTTCCGGCAGGCTCCCCTTCCGGCAGGCTCCAATAGACGCTGGGCCCGGCTCCCCGCGAAGGGGCTCCGGGCCCGAACCGTCTGCCCGCGGGTTGCGGGCAAGGGAAACCGCGAGCGACCGGTTTCGTGGCTCGGGCACTGCCGGAGCCGTGAGACCGGTCGGCCCGCCGGCCGATCAGGCGATCTTGACCTTGCCGCCAGCGGCTTCGATCTGCTTCTTGATCGCGGCCGCGTCGTCCTTCGAAACGCCCTGCTTGAGGGGCTTCGGCGGGTTGTCGACCAGATCCTTGGCTTCCTTCAGGCCCAGGCCGGTGATGGCGCGGACTTCCTTGATGACGTTGATCTTCTGGGCACCGGAGTCCTCCAGGATCACGTCGAAGGCGGTCTTCTCCTCAGCGGCGGGGGCAGCGGCACCGCCACCAGCGGCGGCCGCGGCCACCGGAGCGGCGGCGCTGACGCCCCAGCGGGACTCGAGGTGCTTGACCAGCTTGGAGGCCTGCAGGAGGGTCAGGCCGTCCAGCTTCTCGACCAGGCCATGAAGCTCCGGCTCGAGGGTAGTGGTTTCTTGGGACATGGGGTTCTCCTCGTAAGGAAGGGAGGCGTTGGGAATGGTTCCCGCGAATCACCGGGCGCGCGGCGTTCGCGGAAGGGAGGTTGCGCTGCTCAGGACGCCGCGCGGGAGCTTCAGTTGGACTCGGCGGGTGCGCCGCCAGCCGCATCGACCTTGGCCTGGACGACGCGCACCACCGATCCGCCCGGGGCGGACAGCAGAGAAACCAGCTGTTGGGCGGGGCCCGACAGACAGCCGAGGATCTTGGAACGCAGGGTGTTCTTGTCCGGCACGCCGGCCATGGCCACGGTGTCGGCGGGGCCGAGGATCTGGCCCTCCAAGAGGCCGGCGCGCAGGCTGACCTTGCCGGCCTTCTTGACCTCGGGTTCCGTGAACAGCTTGGCCGCCATGATGGCCGCCTCGGCGCTGCCCGCCGCCACGCCGGTGTTGCCCTTGAAGGACTCCCGGGGAAACTTGTGGCCGGCGGACTCGAAGGCCTTGATGGCCAGCTTGGAGGGGACCATGCGCAGACGGAGGCCGTGCTGGGCCAGGGACCTGCGCAGTTTTTCCGTCTCGGCGACGGTCAGGCCGTTGAGCGACACCACCACCGCGGCTTCGGCATTGCCGAAGGCCTGGGATAGCTGTGCCAGGGCCATTTTGTTGACGATCGAGGGCATGGGTCGGCTCTGAGTGAGGGCGCCTCGGGGAAGGGGCGGAGTCGGGCGGTCCTAGGGATCAGGAGCCGTAGGCGACCAGCGCGCCCGGGCCCATGGTGGTCGAGATCGAAACCTTGCGCATGTAGGTCCCCTTGACCGCCGAGGGACGCATGGCGGCCAGGTGATCGAGGAAGGCGCGCAGGTTGAGCTCGAGGTCGGCGGCGGTGAAGGAGCGCTTGCCGAAGGGGGCGTGCACGTTGCCGCCCGCGTCGGTGCGGAACTCCACCTTGCCGGCCTTGAATTCGCGCACCGCCGTCCCGACGTCCGGGGTCACGGTACCGCTCTTCGGGCTGGGCATCTTGCCCTGCGGACCCAGCACACGGCCCAGCTTGCCGACGTGCTTCATCATGTCCGGGCTGGCGATCACGACATCGAAGTCGGTCCAGCCGCCGTTGATCTTCTCGGCCAGGTCCGCCGAGCCGACCTCGTCGGCCCCCGCGGCCTTGGCGGCCTCGGCCTTGTCGCCCTCGGCGAAGACCACCACCTTGACCGACTTGCCCAGGCCCTTCGGCAGGGACACCGCCCCGCGGACGAGCTGGTCGGACTTGCGGGGGTCGATGCCCAGCTTGACGACCACGTCGAAGGTCTCGTCGAACTTCGGCGCGGGCAGCTGCTTGATCAGCTCGAGCGCTTCGACGATGCCGTAGGTCTTGGTGCGGTCGACGCGCTGGGACGCGGCCACGTAGCGCTTGCTGCGGGTTGCCATGGGATCAGCCCTCCACCACTTGGATGCCAGCCGAACGGGCGGTGCCTTCGATGATGCGGCAGGCCGCATCGAGCGAGCGGGCGTTCAGGTCCTTCATCTTCAGCTTGGCGATCTCTTGGACCTGCTTCTTGGTCACCTTGCCGGCGATCTGGTGACCGACCAGGGCCGCAGCCGTATCGATGCCGGCGGCCTTCTTGAGCAGGACCCCGGCCGGCGGCGACTTGAGGATGAACTCGAAGCTGCGGTCCTTGTAGACCGTGATCTCGACGGGGATGATCATCCCCATCTGGTCGCGCGTGCGGTCGTTGAACTCCTTCACGAACTGCGCGATGTTCACGCCGTGCGAGCCCAGCGCGGGGCCGACCGGCGGTGCCGGGGTCGCTTGACCCGCTTTGCACTGCAGCTTGATCTTGCCTGTGATCTCCTTGGCCATGATCGGGGGAGGTTGGGCTCGGTCGTCCTCGCCGCGTGGGCGGCGCCTTGAGACCTCGGGGCACGGCGCGCTGGGGCGCCGAACGTGAGCTTGAGGCTCACGCCGAGGGGCTGGTGGGGCGTTTCGAGCGGTCGGGGACGGTGGAGGGTGGTTGCGGGGAGCGATGCGGGGCGGTCGGGGACGTCGATGGGTCTTGGGGACGAGGCCGGCGGGCTGCCGGAGATCTCCGGCCCACCCTTCGGCGGTCCGGAGCCGGGCGGGCTCGCGTTGGGGGCCGGGCGCTGCCCGGACCGCTCGTCCCAGGGGACTCAGACGGCTTCGACCTCCCAGTACTCGAGTTCGACAGGGGTGGGCCGGCCGAAGATCGTCACGATCACGCGCACGGTGCCCTTCTCGGTGTTGACTTCGTCGACCTGGCCATCGAAGCCGTCGAAGGCGCCGGCCTTGATCTTGACCATGTCGCCCTTGGCGAGGCTGATCGAGACCTGCGGGCGCTGCTCCGAATCGGACATGCGCGCCAGGATGCCGGTGACCTGCTGGTCGGACAGGGGCGAGGCTTCGCCGCGCGTGCCCAGGAAGTCTCCGAACCCGGGGGTATCGCGCATGATCGCGCGGGCCGCGAGGACGCGGGTTTCCACCGGATCCGTGAGGTCGGCCTGCACCATCAAGTAGCCCGGATAGAGCTTCTTGGAGACGATGCGGCGCTTGCCGGCCTTCATGTCCGTGACCCGCTCGAAGGGCACCAAGACCTGCGGCACCAGATCCTGGAGGCCGGCGACCTTGAGGCGCGATTCGAGCTGCTTGCGGACCGTGTCCTCACGGCCGGACTGGCAGCGCACGAAGTACCACTTGTAGGCCATGGGCTCGGGGGACTGGGGACGGGGGAAGGGCGGGGTTCAGCTCAGGAACAGCCGGCTGAAGACGCGGGCCAGCAGCATGTCGACCAGGGCCAGGAAGCCCATCAGGATCAGCACGCAGGCGACCACCACGGTCGAAGCATTGACCACCTCGTTCCAGCTGGGCCAGGTGACCTTGCGCAGCTCGGATTCGGTGTCGGCCAGGAAGCCGGCGACCTGGGGGCGGTTCTGCCAACGGGTGATCCAGACGAATCCGATCAAGAACAGGCTCAGGCCGACCAGGAAGGCCCAGTTGACCTTGACGTTGATGATCGGGAGGACCAGACCGCCCAAGGGCGATTGAAAGCCCGGGACGTGGACGAAGAGCTGCTGGAAGATGAAGTGACAACCGAAGATCAGCAGGAAGATGGCGGACCAGAACGCGAACATGCGCGCCAGTCGGCCTTGATCTTGGTTGGTGGTCATCGGAGGGGCGGCGACCCGGGGGTCGCCTGGTGTGGGACAGCGAGGGAGCTCTGGGGGCGGTCGGCTGCGTCGTTGGGCTGCGACGGTCGGCTGCAGGGCCGGCGGAGGGTGGTCCGGCGGCCCGGGCCTGGCCCGGGCGAGGGACGGGCAGAGCCTCCTCGGCACTGCCTCCTCAGAACCGGCGCCTTACGAACCGAGCGGCGCAGAGCGCTTCGGCGCCGGAGGGGAGGACGGATCGCCCAACCCTCCGGCGAGCGAGGCTCACTTGACGATCTTGGTCACCACGCCGGCGCCGACCGTCTTGCCGCCCTCGCGGATGGCGAAGCGCAGCTGCTCGTCCATCGCGACGGGGGTCTGCAGCTCGACCTTGAGGCGCACGTTGTCGCCGGGCATGACCATCTCCGCGTCGCCCATCAGGCTGGCGGTGCCGGTCACGTCCGTGGTGCGGAAGTAGAACTGCGGGCGGTAGCCGTTGAAGAACGGCGTGTGACGGCCGCCCTCTTCCTTCTTGAGGATGTACACCTCGCACTCGAACTGGGTGTGCGGGGTGATCGACTTCGGGGCCGAGAGCACCATGCCGCGGCGCATCTGGTCCTTTTCGACACCGCGCAGGAGCAGACCGACGTTTTCGCCAGCCTGACCCTCGTCGAGGGTCTTCTGGAACATTTCCACGCCGGTGCAGGTGGTGAGACCGATCTCGGCTTGCATGCCGACGATGTCCAGGTTGTCGCCGACCTTGACGCGGCCGCGCTCGACGCGCCCGGTGGCCACGGTGCCACGGCCCTTGATCGAGAACACGTCCTCGACGGGCATCAGGAAGGGTTTGTCGATCTCGCGGGTCGGCTGCGGGATGAAGCTGTCGACCGCTTCCATCAGCTGGTCGATGGCCTTGAGGGACGGGTCGTCCTTCTTGCCGGAGTCCAGGGCCTCGGAGGCCTTGAGGGCCGAGCCGCGCACGATCGGGGTGTCGTCGCCCGGGAAGTTGTACTTGTTCAGCAGGTCGCGGATCTCCATGTCGACCAGGTCGAGGAGCTCCGCGTCGTCGACTTGGTCGACCTTGTTCATGAACACCACCACGGCGGGCACGTTCACCTGACGGGCCAGCAGGATGTGCTCGCGGGTCTGCGGCATGGGGCCGTCGGCCGCGGAGACCACCAGGATCGCGCCGTCCATCTGGGCAGCGCCGGTGATCATGTTCTTGATGTAGTCCGCGTGGCCGGGGCAGTCGACGTGGGCGTAGTGACGCTTGGGGGTCTCGTACTCCACGTGGGTGGTCGAGATCGTGATGCCGCGCGCCTTCTCCTCGGGCGACTTGTCGATCTGGTCGTAGCTCCGCGCGATCGCCAATCCCTTGTTGGCCTGGTGACGGCAGATGACCGAAGTCAACGTGGTCTTGCCGTGGTCGACGTGGCCGATCGTGCCGACGTTGCAGTGCGGCTTCGTCCTCTGAAAGGCTTCCTTTGCCATCTCGGTGGGGTGAGGTGAAGGCGGGGGCGAACCCGCGGGTCGTGTGTGGGGGTTTGGGCGAACGGAGGCGTCGCGCGACTGGGCGGCGACATCCGGACTCGGGTTGTTGGGCTGACCGGCAGGGTTCCGAGGGCCGATGGGCCTACGGGCCTCGCCGGTCGGCGAGCCGCGCGCAGGGCGCGCGGTGTGCGGGGGATCCACGTCGAACCCCGGGGCGACCGATGCCGACCGGGGTGTCGGGAGCGAGCGAACTCGTCGCGGGGGGGGGCGGCTCCTGGGAGCTGGGCCGCGGTGCGGGGCCGAGGAGTGGAGCTGCTGATGGGGCTTGAACCCATGACCTCTTCCTTACCAAGGAAGTGCTCTACCACTGAGCTACAGCAGCATCACCACTTGTTCTTCGTGCAGGGGAGGGTCTGCCGGGGAGGAGGGCGGCGAGGGGCGGCGGCGGAGGGGACG
>JBIKLM010000282.1:0-5807 GCA_044359835.1 Planctomycetota bacterium | reverse complement strand
CTGCATCGAAGGGGCGCCCGATTCGCCGCTCAGCCTGTGGAGCGGGCCGCGCGCCGCGGGCCCGCGGCTGCTCGTGTTCCACGATTCCTTCGGCCCGGAACTGCGTCCCCTGCTGTCCGCGAGCTGCGCCCTGGCCCGCTGGGTGTGGAAGCCCTACGACGCGCGCCTGGTGCGCGAGTTCGCCCCCGACGTGGTGCTCGAGCTGTTCGTCGAGCGCCAGCTGGCCATGCGCCTGGCCCACCACGGCGACGAAGGCAACCAGGCCGCCCTGGCCGCCGCCTTCGCTGAGGCCCCCCGCGGCCTGCGGCTCGATGCGGCCGAACTCGCCGCGCGCCTGCGCTGCTCGGGGGGCCTCGTCGCGACCTTCGACGCGCCGAGCGGGAGCCTGCTCCTGTCCTCGAGCGGATCCCAGGGCCTCGGCGAGCTGTCCCTCGCCCGTTGGCCCGCCGATCGACCGACGCTGCTGTGCTTGAGCTGCGCCTCGAACGGCGAGGGCCAACTCGTGGCCCGCTACCTATTCCGCGACGGCAGCCCGGCCTACCCGGTGGAGTCGATCCAGCGCGAGGCGGTCGCGCTGTGGGGCGGCAAGCAGCCGCTGTGGATCCCCCTGGCCCCGGAGTGGATCGGGCAGACGCTGACCCTGTCCTTCGAGCCGGGGAACGCAGAGCTGCGCATCGAAGCCGCCGAGCTGCGGATTTGGCGCTGAGCGGCGCCAGCGCGACGATCTCGGGGCCCCGCGAGAGCGCTGGAAAACGCGGCGACCCGGGACAGGCCCGGGTCGCTGGAGTGCGGACCTCGGCGGGTCAAGGGCATGGAACGGCGTGCGGCGCCGCTCCCCGCCTGTGTTCCCGCCGGATGCGGCTCGTGCTGTTCAGGACCCGAACGTGGCGCGCAGGCCGTTGGTCAGGCCGATGCCGTCGACCGCCGCGGGGTTGAAGGTCGCGCCTTGGAAGAACAGCGACACCCCGACCAGGTTCGGGTTGTTGGGGATGTTCAGCACGAAGGAAACCGGGTTGCCGCTGCCGTTCCACAGGCTCGGGCCGAGGTTCAGGAACGGATCCGGGGGCACCAGGTTGATCAGCAGATCGCCCGGGGCGCCCGGGGCGCCCATGCCGAAGCCGGGCAGCGGGATGCCTCCGGGGAAGCCCGGGGCGGACTGGACGGCGCCGAACAGGAAGGCGAAGCCGGGACCGTCGCTCGGGTTCAGCACGTTGTCGACCGCGAAGGTCATCGAGCGGCCGATGCGCGCGTCGCCCTTGATCCAGTCGAGGCTGCCGGCGGGGTTGTTCCCGTTGTAGGCCAGCATCGAGCCGGAGGTGTTCTGCACGCGCGTGGTGCCGGTCATGCCGGGCAGGTGCACGGTGCAGAAGTAGTTGTAGAGGTTGTTGGGCTTGGGGAACTTCCACAGCAGGGCGCCATCGAAGGTCACCTTGAAGGGGTCGGAGATGACCACCGGGAAGCCCGAATCGAAGACACCGTCGGAGACGCCGCCGACGCCGCTCTTGACGTCGTGGAAGCCTTGGATCCAGTTCCACTGGACCGTGTCGCCCTGGTTGATGACGATGTTCTTGGGCGTGAAGGAAACGCCCGACATGTTGACCTGGATGGTCGCCTGGGCCAGGGCCGGGGTCGCCAGGCCGGCCAGGGTCAGGCCGGCCAGGGCGGCGCGCAGCGGGGAGGAGCTCATGGAAGCGGGGAGTCTGGGAGGAGTCTTTGGGGCGGGGGCCGCCCTGGAGGCGGTCTCCATAGGCCGGCCGGAGCTGCCCGGCCAGTGGGTCCAGGAAAAGACGTCCCGGCCGGGTCGCAAGTGCCCCGCGGCACCCCGAAAAGCTACCCCTGCGGAAGCCCCCCGGCGCGGCTCCAGGCGGCCAGGGTGGCCTCGGCGTTGGCGCGCCAGGTGGCGGCGGCCCCCAGGGCCTGGGCGCGGCGGCGCTGCGCGGGGTCGGCTGCCCGCTCGAGGGCCGCCTCCAGGGCCGCTCCGATCGGCTCCCCGGCCCGCTTGCCGAGGGGCGTGTCCACGTAGATGGGCAGGTCGCCCAGAGCCTCGACGAAGGCCGGCAGCCGCGAGAGCACCAGCCCGCAGCCGAAGGCGGCCGCCTCGAGCGGGGTCACGGCGCTGGCCTCGCCCTCCGAGAGGTGCAGCAGGACCGCCGCCCCGCGCAGGGCCTCGGCCACCTCGGGATCCGTGGGCCGCTGGCGCCACTCGACCGCCGAGCGGGCCGAGGAGAACCCGAGGAAGGTCTGGAAGCGCTCGCTGGCGCCTCCGGGGGGCCCGAGCAGCAGCAGGCGCGTGTCCCGCCGACGGTCGAACAGGCGCTCGAAGCCGAGCAGCACCTCCTCCGGCAGCCGCTCCGGCCGCAGGGCCCCCAGGACCACGACCGTGGGCGGATCGGCGGGCGCCCCGAGCGGCGGACGCCCGCGCAGCCAATGGTCGGCGCCCACGGGCACCTGGTGCACCCGGGCGGGATCGAGGCCCAGGCGCGCCTGGGCCAGCTCGCGGCCGTGACCCGAGAACACCAGCACCCCGGCGTGAGCGCGGGCCAGGCTCGCCAGGCGCTGCTCCGCGGGGCTGCCTTCGGGCGGGAACTCGGCCAGCGGCATCCAAGCGGCGGCGCGGCTGAGCGGCGGCCGGTCCGGGAACATGCGCAGGAACAGGTCCGCGCCGCCGAGCCAGCGATCGGCCCCGCGGCCGAGGCGCGCGGAGACCGACAGCAGCCGCTCGGGCCAGGCGCGCTCGAAGCGCGTGAGCCGCGGCCAGGGTCGGCCTGCCGGATCCGCGAGTCCGAGCCACTCCGCGGGCAGGGCGCGCGGCGCGCGGCCCCAGGCGAACAGGCGCAGCTCGGGGCGATCGGGGAGCGGCGCGAGGGCCCGCACCAGCTCGCGCCCGTAGCGCCCGATGCCCGGGGCGTGGCTGGCCGCCGGCAGGTAGTCGATGCCGACGATCATCGCCGCAGCGCCGGCTGGGCGCCTGCGCCTCGCGGGGCCGGCGCGGGCCCCACCTCGGCGAGCAAGCGGCGCAGATCCAGGTTGGAAGGATGGGCGGGCAGCGCGGCTTCGAGCCCGAGCAATGCCTGCCACAGCCGCCGGTCGAGCTCGCTCACCGCGGGCCCTGCCGGCTCCGGGGCGCGGCCGCGCAGGGCGAACAGCAGATCGGCCAGCAGGATGCGATCCGCCGGACGACCGAGCGCGAAGCAGAGCCCGCCCGGCCCCTCGGCGCGCAGCAGGAAACCGGCCCGCTCGAGGCGTTCGAAGTCCGCCAGCAGGCGCTCGTGGGGCACGTCCAGCGCGTCGACCAGCTGGGCCAGGCTGGGCGGGCGCTGCCCCGCCTCGAAGGGCGCCGCCAAACGCAGCAGCGCCCCCAGCACGGCCGCTTCGTAGGCCGCCTGGTCCGCGCCGGCGTACAGGCGCTGGTGGCGGTAGTGCTCCTGGGATTGGTCGGAGGCGGCCACCTCGGCGCCGAGCAGCACCGAGCCCCAGGACAGGTACAGCCAGAACAGGAACAGCGGCAGGGCGGCGAAACCCGCGTAGAGGCGGTTGTAGGAGTTGACCCCGAGCTGGGCACCGACGTAGAGCTCCTGCACCAAAGACCACAGCAGCGCGGCGATCACGCCGCCCAGCAGGGCCGAGGCGATGCGCACCGGCCGGTTGGGCAGCAGGGCGTAGAGCGCGGAGAACAGCCCGGCCATCACCAGCAGCGGGCCGATCGACAGCAGCAGGTCCAGCAGGAAACCGATCCCGTCGACCGAATGGACCAGGTCGAGCACGCGCTGGCTCTGGCTCGAGGCCTTGGCGGCCGTGGCGGCCAGGGCCAGGGCCGGAGCCACGGTCAGGATCGCCAGATAGTCGAGCACCCGGCGCAGCAGCGGACGGGGCCGCAGCACGCCGTGCACCCGGTTGATGGCCAGCTCCACCTGCGTCAGCAAGCGCACCACCGCCGCCAGCAGCACCGACAGGCCGAACACGCCCAGGCCGGTCACGGGCGTCGCTTGCACGATCTCCAACACGGTCTCGGCCGCCTGGCGCAGGCCGCTGTCGGCGCCGGCCATGCCGCTCTGGGCCGGCTCCCCGGCGCTGCCCGCGGGGCCGAAGTTCTGCTCGAGGAAGGGCTCGACCACGTCGGCGATCAAGCGGTCGTAGAGCCCGAATCCCTTGGCCAGCGCGAAGGCAAAGGCCAGCAGCGGCACCAGCGAGAGCACCGTGGTGTAGGTCAAGGCCGCCGCGCGGATGCCGAGCTCGTGCTCCCGTCCGCGCACCAGGGTCAGCATCAGCGAGCGCAGCAGGCGCAGGGGCAGGGCCCGGTACCAGACCAGGCCCTCGAGCTCGCGGCTCCACAGCCCGCGGCGCGCGAAGGCCTCCAGCCGGACGCGCCAGGGCTGCGCCTGCCGCAGCGCGCTCAACGCCGCGCCTCGCTGGCCAAATAAGCGGCGAATTCGAGCTCCAGTTGCTCCACGGAGCGCGAGAGGGCCGCCGACAGGGACTCGCAGCCGTGCTCCGCCGAGCTGGCCCGCGCCGTCAGCCAGCGCCAGAAATCGGGCCGGAATTCGTCGGTCTCCAGGAACTCGATCCACAGAAGGGCCGCGGCGTAGAGCTCAGGGCCCTGCGGTCCACGGAACTGCTCGCCGCCGGCGGCCAGCAGCGTTCCGAGGGGCGGCGTCGGCCCGCCGGAGAGGCGCTCCAGGGTCATCCGACGCCGGTTGCCGGCGCCGTCGCACAGGCAGGCCAGGTGCTCCGCAAGGCCCTCGTCCAACCAGGCCGGCGGCGGCGATGCGTCCGGGGAGCGCCAGGCGGCCCACAGCAGCTGGTGGCCGACTTCGTGGCGCAGGAGCGCGCCCAGGTCCGGGGTTTGCGCGCTGGCCACGATGCGGCGCGTGCCGTGGTCGTAATAGCCCGGCCGGCCCGCCGCCTGCTTGGGCAGATCCGCGGCGCGCGCGCACAGCCAGACCTGGCTCAGCTCGCGGGCGTGCCCGGCGCCGAAGACCGCGCCGTAGCGCTCGTGCCAGATGCCGTAGGCGCGCTGCAGCTCGAAAGCCGCGTCGGCGGTCAGCAGCGGGGCGGCGTCGCTGGACAGCTCGAAGCAGGTGCTGAGCCAGCGCTCGCGGCGCTTGCTCGGCGCGCTCAGGTCGGTCTGCGTGAGGCGCAGGCTGCCGGCGCGGACCCGAAAGCGCGGGTCCCCCGCTCGGCCGCCGTAGAGCGCCCGGGCTTCGCCGTCGTCCCAGTCCTGCCCGAGCAGGCGCAGGGCCGCCAGGCGCGCCTCGCGCTCGAGCCCCTGGCTGAGGCACCAGCGCATCAGCTCGCGCGAATCGCCGCTCGAGCGCGCGGCGCGGTCGCGGTCCGCCAGCTCCTCGAGCAAGGTCAACGGCGAAACCAGCTCCGAGACCTCGGTGCGCAGGAAACGCTCGGGCCGCCCGTTGCGCTCCAGGGTGATCGCCGAGGCCTCGAGCTGAACCACATGCCCCACCAGCACGCGCCCGTCCACCAAACGCAGCTCGTCGCTGGGCCGCAGGCCGCGTTCCTCGGCGCCCCCGAGGCCCGCGATCAGGGCCAGGCAGAGGGCGAAGAAGGGCGTGGGCATGGCCAACAAAATAACGCCCCGGCCCCGCGACCCGGCCAGACGGGGCCCGCAGCCAGCGCCAACGTGGCGCGGTCAGGCCCGCGTCGCGCCAGCCGGAATCCGCCTCGGCCCGCTCTCGAACCTGGTCGCGCTCGACACCCGCCGGCCGCTCGCCGCCATCGTCACAGCCCCCCCCGAGCCGCCGGATGGCAGCCGCGGCGCCCGCTCCCTGGCTCGCCGCAGCCCCGTCAACGCC
>JBIKLM010000281.1:0-5831 GCA_044359835.1 Planctomycetota bacterium | reverse complement strand
CTGCCCATGACTGAAGTCAAACAGCGCCTCCTGCACTTGCTGCGCCCCAACTGAACTCCCTCTCCTGATCGCCCGCCCCCACGCAGCGAGTGCACCTCCAAGCGGACCCGCGCGCCTGAACCCGCCTGGCACCTGCCGGAGCACCCAGAGGGCTCCAGGACCTCGTAGACCCTAGTCGGGTGTGCCCCAGAGGCACCTACTCAAGCTGCGCGCTATACCCGCGCTCAAAATAGGCTTGCCCGATGACCCACCAGGATGCAAGCAACGCCAAGCCACCGAGCCCCCATTCGACCCAGAACCTTCGTTTGAACGCCAGGATCAGCCCGATCGTTGGGATCAGATAGACGAGCAAGTAAAATGCGGAATTAGCCCCAATCGCCAGTTTGAAATCATCGATTCTGGCCAGGTAATGCCGATCGATCGCCCAGGGCGGCGGAGCGTCCAGGAAGCCGTAGAGTCGACACACCTGCGTGCGTTTGTGCTCGAGCAAGAGGGCAAAGCCCGAGGCCGAAGCAAGCGCGAAGAAGCAACCCCGAAGCGAGCGCCAAGTGGGCTCTGTCCGCGCGGAACTCGCAGCCAGAATGCTTGAGCGTTCAGGTGCCTTGGCCATACGCGCTGGCGGTTCTTTGGGCGTTCAGCTTTCCCTATGGAGCCAATCGAGTTTAGCACCTCTCGCCAACGGCGGAATGCCTACAGACCCCGGATTGATACGCTGGGCTGCCCAGATCTGCTGGGCGAGGACGGGTCCTGGGGGGTCACGCTTGGCCGAGGGCTTGGAGCCAGGGTTGGCTGCGGTAGCGGTCCCAGGAGTCGCAGAGGAGGGTGATCACGGGGCCGTGGAGGCCGCCGCGGGCGGCGATGCGCAGGGCCGCCACCAGGTTGGCGCCGGCGGAGCCGCCCACGCCGAGGCCTTCTTCGCGGGCCAGGCGGCTGACCATGGCGAAGCTTTCGCTGTCGGGGACGCGCTCGACGGCATCGATCAGGCTGCGGTCGAGGTTGCCGGGGATGCGGCTCGAGCCGATGCCCTCGACCAGGTAGGGGCTGTCCGGGCCGGGCACGCCGGTCTCGACCCAGTGGCCGAGGACCGAGCCGACGGGGTCGGCGAGCACCACGCGGGTGCGCGGGTCGGCGGTCTTGAGGCGACGGCCGACGCCGGTGATCGTGCCGCCGGTCCCCGCCCCGGCCACGAAAGCGCCGATCGGACCGCCGACCTGGTCGAGCAGCTCCTGGCCGGTGCCTTGCTCGTGGGCCAGGGCGTTGGCGGGGTTTTCGAATTGATCGGTCAGGAACCAGCCGTGCTCGAGGGCCAGACGCCGCGCGACGTTCTGGAAGTGCTCGGGACTCGTCGGGGGGGCGTTGGGTGTGATCAGCACGCGCACGCCCAGGGAGCGCAGAGCGGAGCGCTTGTCGACCGACATCTTTTCGGGCATCACGCACACGAGCCCGTAACCCCGGGAATTGGCGACCAGCGCCAGCCCGAGGCCGGTGTTGCCCGCGGTGGCCTCGATCAGGGTCATGCCGGGGCGCAGGCGGCCGCGGCGCTCCGCATCCTCGACCATGGCCAGCGCGATGCGGTCCTTGACCGAGCCGCTGGGGTTCAAGTGCTCGCACTTGAGCAGCACCGGCACGGGCAGCTCGCTCCCGATGCGCTGGAGCCGGATCAGCGGGGTGCGGCCGATCAGCGCGAGCACGCTGGGCGGCGAGCCGACAGCAGGGCCGACAGCGGGGCCGACAGCGGGGCCGACAGCGGGGCTGGCACCAGCGCTCGCACCAGCGCTCTCAGTTCCGCTGGGCGCGGCGCCCAGCGCGGCGGCGCTGTGTCGCGGCGACTCAGCCACGGGGCTTGACCGCCAGGTACTGATCCGGCCAGGGCAGGCTGGTGTAGCCGTAGTGGGCGGCGGCGCGCTGGGTCAGGTAGGGGTCGCTGAGGTGCGCGCGGGCCAGGGCGCACAGGTCGGCGCGGCCAGCGGCCAGGATCGTGTTGGCCTGATCGGCGTCTTGGATGGCGCCCACGGCCATCACCGGCACGCCGGCGCCGAAACGGATCGCCTCGGCGAAACCGACCTGGTACATGCGGCCGTAGTCGATCTTGGAGCGCGGCGTGTTGCCGCCCGACGACACGTCGATCACGTCCACGCCGGCCTGGTGCAGGCGCCGGGCGGTGTCGATCGATTCTTCGATGGTCGTGCCCGGCTCGCCCGGCGGCAGCCAGTCGCTGGCCGAGAGGCGCGCGAACAGCGGCATCCCGTCCGGCAATTCCGCGCGCACGGCGCGGGCCACCTCGAGCGGGAAGCGCTGGCGGCGCTCGAGATCGCCGCCGTAGCCGTCCTGGCGCTGGTTGGAGGCGGCCGAGAGGAAGCTCGACAGCAGATAGCCGTGGGCCATGTGCAGCTCTACCAGGTCGAAGCCGGCCGCGACCGCCAGGCGCGCGCTGTGGCGGAAGCGCTCGAGCAGCCGCTCGAGATCCGCGGGCGTCAGCTCGCGCGGCACGGGCTGGCCGCGGTCGAAGGCCAGCGCCGAGGGGCCGACCGTGGGCCAGGCGCGCGAATCGCCGAGGGGCTTGCCGCCCTTCCAGGGCAGTTCGCAGGAGGCCTTGCGCCCGGCGTGGCCGATCTGGATGCCGATCTTGGCGGGGCTGTGCTGGTGCACGAAGTCCACGATGCGGCGGAAGGCCTGGGCCTGGGTCTCGTTCCAAAGGCCGGTGCAGCCCAGGGTGATGCGCCCCTCTGCCTCGACCCCGGTGGCCTCGACCATCACCAGCCCGGCGCCGCCGACCGCGCGCGAACCGAGGTGCACCAGGTGCCAATCCGTGGGCACGCCCTCCGGCGCCGAATACTGGCACATGGGCGAAACCACCAGGCGGTTGCCGAGCGTCAAGCCGCGCACGCGGAAAGGCACGAAACAGGGCGGCGGCACCGGCAGCTTCGGATCCTGCGGCAGGGCCCCGTGGCGCTCGGCGAAGCGCCGGGTCACCTTTTCGACCAGGACCGGATCGCGCTGGGCCAGGTTGTCGTGGGTGATGCGCCGGCTGCGCGTCAGCAGGTTGTAGGTGAATTCGAGCGGCTCCTGCTGCACGAAGCGGCGCGCGTGTTCGAACCATTCGCAGGAGGTCTGCGCGGCGCGCTGCAGCTTGACCGTCTCGACGTAACGCGCCGTCTGGTAGGCGGCCAGGGCCGCGGGCACGTTGGCGGGGTGCTGGTTGCAGGCCTGGGCCAGGGCGATGGCGTCCTCCATGGCCAGCTTGGTGCCCGAGCCGATCGAGAAGTGCGCCGAATGGGCCGCGTCGCCGAGCAGCACGTGCTTGTGGTCGTGCCAGCGCGCGTTCTTGACGCGCGGGAAACGCCGCCAGATCGAGCGATTGGCCAGCAGGCGGTGGCCCTTCAGGTACGGGGCGAACAGGCGCTCCATGTAGGCCACGGTGGCGGCGTCGTCGGCCCGATCGAGCCCCGCGCGCTGCCAGGTGTCCTCGTGGGTCTCGACGATGAAGGTCGAGAGCGCGGAGCCGTCCAGATGGCGCTCGAAGGGGTAGGCGTGCACCATGAACAGGCCGTTTTGGTCCTGCTCGAAGATGAAGGTGAAGGCCTCGAGCGGCAGGGTCGTGCCCAGCCAGGTGAAGCGGCAGGGGCGCAGGTCCACGTCGGGCTCGAACAGGGCCGCGCGGGCCTCGCGCTCGGGGCTGTGGATGCCGTCGCACAGCACGATCAGGTCGTGGCTGTGCTCGAAGTCGGCGGCGCGCACCTCCTTCTGGAAGCACAGCTCGACGCCCAGCCCGCGGGCGCGCTCCTGCAGGATCTGCAGCAGGCGCTTCCGGGAGAGGCCGCAGAAGCCGTGGCCCTCGCTGGAGACCACTTCGCCGCGGAAGTGGTTCTCGATCCGGCCCCAATACACGAACTCGCGCCGGATGGCGGCCATGGTCTCGGGATCGGCGGCCTCGAAGTTCGCCAGGGTCTCGTCCGAGAAGACCACCCCCCAGCCGAAGGTGTCGTCGGGTTTGTTGCGCTCGTAGACCTCGATCGAGGCCTCCGGGCGGGCCTTTTTCATCAGGATCGAGAAGTACAGGCCCGCGGGGCCGCCGCCGATGCAGACGATTTTCATGGGGGGAGCGCCGCGGCTCAGCCGCGGTTGATCAGGAAAGTGGCCACTTCGTCGAAGAATCGGCGCAGGAACTCGGTCTCGGCGGACGGCAGACCGGCTTCGTCGAGGCTCTGGCCCATCAGCAGGAACCAGCGGTCGCGTGCGGCCTGATCGATCGGAAAGGGGTTGTGGCGCATGCGCAGGCGCGGGTGGCCGCGGCGCTCGACGTAGCGGGCGGGCCCCCCGAAGCGGCCCACCAGGAAGTCGCGCAGGCGCTCCTCGGCCCCGGCCCAATCGAGGGGCGGGTACAGCGGCCCGATCAGGTCGTCCTGGCGCACGCGGCGGTAGAAGCCGGCGACCAGGCGGGCGAAGCCTTCCTCGCCGATCCGGGCGTAGAGATCCTGTTCCATGGGGGAGGCGGCCCGACCGGGCGGCCGAATTCAGCGTAGAGTGTGGCCGGTGACCCGCTCCGCTTCCATCGATCTGCAGGCTGCCCTCGAGGCGCTGCACGCCGCCGCCCAGCGCGGGGGCCGTCCGACCTACCGGGATCCGGTCAGCGGCCTGCAGGTCCTGACCGCCGGGTTCCTGCGCGCCCAGGGGGCCTGCTGCCGCCGGGGCTGCCGCCACTGCCCCTACCCGGGGAACGGTCTGTGCCCGCCCCCTGGCCCCGGGCGTAGCCTGTCGAACTAGCGCCCCCGGCTCGTCCGGCGGCGCCCCCCCCATGGGCTGGCACGACTACCAGGCGCTCAAAGACGTCTCCCAGGCCAACCGGGCCTTCTACGAGGCCTTTTCGGCGGGCGATTACGAGGCCATGGTCGAGCTCTGGCTCGACGAGGATTCGATCGTGTGCGTGCACCCGGGCGGCGAGGTGCTGCAAGGGCGGCTCAAGGTCCACGGATCCTGGCGCGCGATCCTGTCCGACGAGAGCCGCATGCAGATCGACCTGGTCGACGCCCAGTTCCAGGTGGCCGGCGAGGTGGCCTGGGTGACCCTGACCGAGCGCCTGCACTACGGGCCGCCTGAGGACCGGCGCCAGGCCGAGACCACGGCCACCAACCTGTTCCACAAGCGCGCGGGCCGCTGGTGGATGGTGCTGCACCATGCCGGCCCCCTGGCGCGGCGCTTCTTCGAGCCCGAGGAGTGAGCCCGAGGAAGCGGCCTTGGCGCCGCGCCAGGGATCCAGCTCAGGCGCGCACGAATTCGTGCCAATAGGCCGGGGCGGCCCGCGGCGCTTCGGCCTCGATCTCGAGCAGCCCGGCCCAAGCCCGCAGATAGAGCACCACGTCCTCGCGGCGGTTGCGGCGCAGGCGCTCGCGGGTCTCGCGGGGCAGGGTGGACAGCACCCGGCGATCCGCCAGGTCCTCGAGGTTGGCGATGTCGCTCCTGTCGAGGCCCAGGGCCAGCAGCTCTTCGATCACCGCGTCGATCGGCAGCCCGCTCGCGGGGCAGGCCTCGACGGCCATCTGGCCCCAGTCGCCGCTTTTCTCGCGGGCCACGGCCAGCAGCTCCGAGCGGCTGCGTTTGGTCACGGTCTGGGCCAGGTGCCCGCAGTTGCAGGCGCCCGGGTGGCCCCACTGGTAGGGGGCTCCGGAGGCAAGGCGCTCGGCGGTCTGGCGCAGGGCGCGGATCAGGGTCGGATTGGAGCGGGCCATGGCGAAGGCAGGAAATAGGCTCGCCTCGGGCGCTTGCACAGAGCCAAGTCGCCCCGAGCGGGCGCCTCCCGGTCGCGGGCCCCCGGCGGCGGCGATCGCCGCGCC
>JBIKLM010000026.1:0-19663 GCA_044359835.1 Planctomycetota bacterium | reverse complement strand
GCGGGGGCTCTCTGCCCCGCGCGGCCCGCCTTCATCGGACGCAGCGCTCGAGCGCTGGCGGCCTCGGCATCAACTCACGGGCCCGGGACGGTCAGGACCGTGTCGATGAAGTGGATCACGCCGTTGGAGAGCTCGATGTCGACGGCCTGGATCTGCGACTGGTTCACGAACACGGCGCCATTGGCGGCCTGGCTGAAGCTGACCACCGGTCCGAGCACGGTGGCGGCGTTGTTCAGCTGGATCACGTCGGCGGCGAACAGCTTGGCCGGGACGACGTGGTACTTGAGCACGTTGCCGAGCTGGGTCGGGTTGGCCAGCAGGCCGGCCAGGGCCCCGGCGGGCAGCTTGTTGAAGGCCCGGTTGGTCGGGGCGAAGACCGTGAAGGGACCCGTGCCAGACAGGGTGGCGCCCAGGTTGGCGGCGCCCACGGCGGTCACCAGGGTGCTGAAGGAGGGATTGGCCGCCAGGAACTCGACCACGGTGGTCGGGGCCGGGTCGAGCACGTCGTCGAGGACGTGGATGATGCCGTTGCTGGCCTGGACGTCGGCTTGGATCACTTCGGCTTCATCCAGGTACAGAGCGCCGGCGGCCGGGTTCACGAAGATCGTGTTGCCCTGGACGGTCGGGGCGGTGCTGAGGGTCACGACCTGGGTCGCGCGGAAGCTGCCCGGGATGACGTGGAACTTGAGCACGTTGGCCAGGGCGGCCGGGTTGGTGATCAGGCCGCGCAGGGCGCCCTGGGGCAGGGAGAGGAAAGCGCCGTTGGGCGGTGCCAGCAGGGTGAAGGGGCCGCCGGTGTCGAGGGTCGTGCGCAGGCCGGCGATGTCGATGGCGGCGGTCAGCAGGCTGAACTGGGCGCTCTCGTCGAGCACGTCCATGATCGTGCTGGGGGCGTCGCTCGGCAGCAGCACGGCGTCGATCGAGTGGATCACGCCGTTCTTCACGAACTTGTCGACGGTCAGGATCTTCGAGCTGTTGACGAAGGCGTCCGGCCCGATGACCTTGAACTGGACCTTCTTCTCGAGCAGGGTCTTGGTCTTCCCGCCCTGCAGCACGGTGGCGGCGGGCACCTGGGCCGGCAGCACGTGGTAGAAGAGGATGTCCGCCAGCTCGGCGGGGTTGGCGAGCAGGCTCGGCAGCACGCCGGCCGGCAGGGCCGCGAAGGCCGCGTTGTCCGGGGCGAACACGGTGAAGGGGCCGGCGCTCTTGAGCGTGGCCACCAGGCCGCCCGGGACGATGCCCGCGGCGTCGACCGTCTGGATGGCGGTCACCAGGGTCGAGAAGTTCGGGTCGTTGGCCAGCACGTCGACGATGTCGCGGGTGGCTTGGGCGCGGCCCGGCATCGCCAGGGCGCCGACGGTCAGCGCCAGAGCGGCGCTGCGGAAGAGGATTTGGTTCATGGGGCAGACGGGAGAGAGGGTCTCGTTTTGGCTCGGCGGCGGAGCGAACTCCACCGACGCCGCTGCATTCGCCGACCCCCGTCGGCCCGGATGCGCCGACTTTTTCGAGCTGCACCTCGTTGGCTTGCGTCGTGCGAACCCGCACGCCGCGATCGTGCGCCTGTGCTCGATCCTGTGACCCGTGTCCGCGAGATGACCGCGGGTTTCCGGCGAACTTCCGCAACTCCCCGGTCTCGACCGACGGCGCCGAGATTCGCCGCACCCCTGTCCAGCTTCCGGCGGGCCGCATGGCCTCGGTCCGCCTGTTCACGTTTCGGGCGCGGAATGCCGGCGCACTCGCGCGTCAAGCCCGGTCGGCGCCGGTCGACTCAAAATCTCGGGACGTCCGTCGAGTTCCAGGGGCCCGCGCAAGCGTCTTGTGCCGCCTGCGGCACCGACTCCGGGCAGTTGCCGCGGCCCGCGCTGACCCCTCGGACACACTCCCCGCGGGCGCAAAAAACTTTTTTTCTGCGCCTCCGCTCCGCGGCAGCCGCCGCACGCATCCCTGCGGTGCGCTCCGCCGTGTTCCGCCGAAGGAGCAGGCCTGCACGAAGGCGTGCATTCCCTGAATCCAAACGCCCGAGCGCAACGATCTTCCCCACGTCGGACCCTCGCCGGGCCCGCGCCAAGTCGGCCTGGGGCAGGGCCGAGGAAGCGCGGGCCCGCGCGAGGGCATCCCTGAGGTGGGTGGGCAGGCCCAAAGGTGCAGCTGGGGGCACGACAAGGAAGCCTACCTCGGGCTCGGTCCAGGTCGATGCGAGTCTCCCCGCCGCAGACCTTGGGGCCAAGCACCCTCAGCCTTGTTCACTTCTTGTTTCCGCGTCGAATCAGGTACATTGCTTCGTCCTGGAGGCGATATAAGTCAGCATGGTCGCGGTAGCGAATCCATGCGATTTTGACTTCTCCGGCGATCAGGTCCGGTTGTTCACAGTGCTGGGGTAGCCCGCGGAACCCATCGGGGGCCGTTCCTTTCATCTCCGCATACCGACCGACGTTTACCGAGATCGCACCCCGCTCGTGACCACTCTCGACCTTGGGCATCGGCATGGAGAAGCGCTCATAGTCGCCGGATTCGAATTGCTTCTGCCCTATGGCGACGACACGCTGGCTGAATTCCTCGAGCTTCTCAAAGCCTAGGTCCGAGAGTTCGCCGGTATCCATGTCCTCGGGATACATCGCCGCGAACTCCGGGTCCGGTGTCAATGGCCAGCTCAAGTCGCCGATCGTTCTCCAAACCCAGGGCTCGATCTTCCGCTCTGGGTCATAAGCGACGATCGGGTACGGGGACATGCCTGCTGTAGCCTGGGTCCCCTCGGCCGTAGGGGCGATGTCGACCGGTGTGGCACGTTCCGGGCCAGAACTGCTGAGCCCCACGAAGTCATCCCCACCCAAACCCTTCGCTGCCTCTTGCGTTGGCATCTTCTCAGGGGTGGCCGCGGGACTCTCCAGATCCGGAGAACCTGGTCTCAAGAACTCTGAGGCCAGCCACGAGGCAGTCAAGATCGCGACGGGGATCAGGAGAGCAAGTTTTCGCGGAATAGCCATGGCTTTCGGGTTGGGAGAGGCTGGAGCGAGCGCCGTGGTGGAACTCTATTGTACGGAGTGAAAACAGGGGTCTTTCACCTTTTTTCAAGAGGCTGAGAAACGACCGACCTGCAGCGCCGACATTCAGACACTGTGGCGGCCCAAGGGCGATTCAAGGACACGCAGGGGCACCGGTCTGGTTGCTCGGCCTCAGACCCAGACGACCTTTCCTCAGACATTGGAACGTCTCTGTCCAGGCACGCATGAGTTGCACCTGGAATGTGGAGCGGAGGAGCCTCCGGTGCGATCCTCGCGATCAGAATCAGCAGTCGCCGCAGCCGAGGAAGAACGTGATCATCTTTTCGCCGGGCTGTCCATAGCACGGCACAATGACTCTTTTGCCGTCGCCGCAGGGAAAGCTACCCGTTGCAGAGACGGGAACCGTAGACCCATAACAGGTGTAGACAAGTCCTACCGTGTAGGCGCAGCCTTCACAGTTGGTCATCGGAACACAGGTGTGCGTGATCGTGGTCAAACCTGGTTGACAAATGCACTGAGGCCAGAGGTGGTAGTCTGAACTACCAGCACAACTGACGGTCGGATCTACTGCAGGATGTGCGGTCGGCAGCCCATTGCCCACTGAAGCGGGATGGAACGAGATCCAGGGCAGAACGGCCGCGGCGAGCGAGAGCAGTTTTGTGAGCATGGCAGGACCAACGCAAAAAGCGCTAGGCAGTCGGGGAACCGGCGGGCATCCAAAAAACTACGCCCCCCCCCCCCGTAGTCTGTCAACAGGTTTTTTCTTCCTGAGCCAGCGAGGCGAGGGAAATCGGTACGTTCCCCCTGTTTCAGGGTGGTTGCTGTGGCAGGGTGGGCCTAACGCAGACTAGAGCACCCGAAAAGCAGTCGCCAGGGCGCCTCAGGCAGCAACGGGACGGTTTCTGCCGAGGGCGACGGAACAGAGCCGAGCATTCTCGAATGCGTTTGCGGTTTCGCTGGGAGCCCATTGGCACGTCAGTGCCACGCCTCAGGCACCGTTCCCTGGCTTGGGCGAACCAGCCTCGGAATGTTCGTGACCAGCCCGGTCTCGGGCCTGCGGGAGGGGCTTGTCTAGGGCCTGGGGCAACGCTGGCGCAGGGGCAGGGGCTCGGGGCCGGGCGGGGGTAGGCGCAGGATGGGCCAGCCGCGGCGGCGGGCTTCGGCTGCGAGGCGCGGGTCGGGTTCGACGGCGATGGGGGCGTGGACGGCTTCGAGCAGCGGCAGGTCGTTGTGGGAGTCGGAGTAGAAGGTGCTGTGTTCGAGGTCGGCGAGGCGGGTGCCCCGTTCGGCCAGCCAGGCTTCGACGTGGGTGCGCTTGTGCTCGCGGAAGCAGGCTTGGCCGAAGATGCGGCCGGTGAAGCGACCGTGCTCCCGCTCGAGCACCGTGCCGAGGGTCCGGTCGAAGCCGAGCGCTGCGCCCAGGGGCTCGGTCAGGAAGGAATTGCTGGCGGTGACCAGCAGCACCGCGTCCGAACGCTGCCGCTCGGCGGCGATCCAGGCGCGCGCCTCGGGCGGCACCGCCGGCAGCAGGCATTCGGCCACCAGGCGGTCGCGCAGGCGTTCGAGTTCGGCGTGGGGCGTGCGCCGGAAGACGTCCAGGTACCAAGCGTAGTAGTCGTCGAGGCGCAGGGTGCCCTGCTTGTAGGCCTCGTGGAAGGCGTCGAAGGGGCGCGGATCGATCAGCCCTTCGGCGCCCAGGAGGTAAGCCCAGTCCTGCTCCGTGTCGCGGTGCGACAGGGTGCCGTCCAGATCGAACAGGGCCAGGCGCCGGATGCCCATGGTCACAGGCGGATCGGCAGGCGCCGCTCGACTTCCAGGGCCTGTGGGGTCACCCGGGCGGCGTAGGCCAGGAGCTCGACGCCGGCCGCCGCCGCGTCCCGCAGGGCGCGGCCATAGGCCGGGTCGATGTCGTCGGCGGGCGCGAAGCTCTGCACGTCGCCGCGGCTGACGAAGAAGAACTGCACCCCGCGGCCGCCCTGGCGCACCACTTCGGTCAACTCGCTGAGGTGCTTGCGGCCGCGCTCCGTGACCGCGTCGGGGAAGCGCGCCTCTAGGTCCCGCGCCAGGGTCGTGTTCTTGACCTCGACGTAACAGGGCGGTCGTCCGTGGCCTTCGAGCAGCAGATCGATGCGGCTGTTCACGCCGTAGCGCACCTCGCGGCGCAGGGAGGCATAGCCGCCGAGCTCCGGGATCAGCCCGGCCGGGATCGCCTCGGCCACGACGGCGTTGGGCAAGGAGGTGTCCACGTTGACCCAGGCCGAGCCCGGGCGGATCGCCTGGAAGCTGTAGCGCAGCTTGCGCTGGTCGTCTTGGCTGTCGCGCAGCCAGACCGCCGCGCCCGGTTCGAGGCAGCCCGCCAGGCTGCCGGTGTTGGCGCAATGGGCCGTCACGAGCTCGCCGCTCGGCAGCTCGCACTCGACGAAAAAGCGCTGGTAGCGGCGCTTGAAGCGCGCTTCCAGGAGGGGGGCCTCGAGGCGCATGGCGGCTGGGTCAAGGGTCGAGCAGGGCTAGCTCGGTCAGGGTGAAGGCCTGGCAACGCTGGGCGTCCCGGCCGACCAGGCGCCAATCGTCGCTGAACAGCTCGACGGTCAGGGCCGGGGCGGCAGCCAGGGCCTGGGGGCAATCGAAGCGCGCCTCGAACTCCTGGCCCGCCAGCACCTCGAACTCGCCCAGGGGCTGCTTTTCGACCCACACGCTGACGCGCACGCGCGCCGGCTCCCGGCCCGGCAGCCCGCGGCCGCGGATCGAGAGCGCGAAGCGCCCGCCCGGGCGCAGGCAGAAGCCCGCGTAGGGCGAGACCGCGCCGGAGGCGTCGACGCCGCCATAGACCATGGCGAAGTCCTCCGGGCGCGTCACGGGGAAGGCCAGGCGGTGGCTCGGCGCGAGCCAATCGAGCAGGAAATCCTCGGGGGAGCGGTCCGCGGCGGCTTGGCCGCGCTCGAGCAGGGCCTGGGCTTCCGGGGCATGGGGCCCCGGGGGCAGTTCGATGCCCGCCAGCAGGCGGCGGCTCGCCAGCAGGTGGTAGGCCACGCGCGCGAAGCGGCGATGGCCGGCGGGGGAGAAGTGGGTGTCGTCCGCGGCCAGCACGTACTCGGGAGCCGTCCAGTCGTTGGGCTCGAGGAAAGCCAGTTGCTCTGGCGCGAGTCCGGCGCGTTGCTCGAGCCAGAAGCGCAACTGCGGATTGAAAACGCCCCAATAGCCCACCGCCAGGTAGGGCGTGCCCCGGCGCTCGAGGGCCGCCGCCAGGGCGGCGATGGCATCGGCCAGCTCGGTGAAGCGCGCGCGGCTTTCCGCGTCGGCCGAGCAGCGCAGCGGGTTGGTCACCGGGCCCTGGCCGGGGAACGGCCATTGCGTGACCTGCACGCGCCCGTCGCCCCGCCCGCGGCGCAGGGGCACGTGCTTGGCGAAAGCCCCGAAGCCGCGCGCCCCGAAGCCGTCGTCCAGGTCGTTTTCGATCAGCAGGTGCAGGACCAGATCGGGGTCCAGGGCGTCGAGCTGGCGGCGCAGGAAGGTGGTCGCGTTGACGGCGTTCCAGCCGCCGACGCCCACGTGCAGGCACTCGACCTGGGCCAGGCCGAGCGGCAGGTGCGGGGCCAGCAGCTCGGACAGGTAGCGGCCCATGCGCTCGTCGGGCTCGACGCCGTAGCCGAACACGAAGCTGTCCCCGAGCAACACCAGCCGCAGCCGGCCGGCCGGTTTGGGGCTTTCGATCGGGCGCTCCCGCAGGCCGAGGGCGTTGGTCCACACCTCCACGCCGGTGAAGCGCGCGCGCACCAGCCCGGGCCGCGGCACGAAGCCGACCCAGGGGTCGTTGTGGCTGTCGCCGATCTCTTGGGAGCGCGAGAGCAGCTCCCGCTTGGCCAGCTCCAGGATCGGCGCGTGGTCCAGCAGGCGCCCGAGGTTGCCGGTCAGCAGCAGGGCGAGTCCGGCGCCGAGGAGCGCCAGGCCGCATAGGTTGAGGCCCAGGCTCAAGGCCGCCAGGCGCGCCGGCCAGGGGCTCGGTCGCCCGGCGGCCGGATTCGGCGCGGGAGCCGCGGCAGTCTTGGCGGGGGAGGGCATGGCCTTGGGCCGCAGAGTCTATCGGGCCGCTTCGCGCGGCACTCTGCGGCCCAGGCCCGTCCGGCGCCGAGGAGGCCCGTCTGCTCGCGGCGCCCGGATCCGCGCCTCAGCTGTGCTGCAGCGCGGGCTTCGGCAGGGGGACCGCCGGGAAGTCCACGGCCGTTTGGGCCACGTGGTTGAAGTAGTTGGTGAACAGGTTCAGGGCCACGACCGCGATCAGCTCGGCCAGCTCGCGATCGCCGAGGCCCGCGGCGCGCAGGCGCGCCACGCTGGCGTCGCTGACCTGTCCGCGTTTTTCGACGATCTCTGCGGCCAGGTCCAGCAGCGCTTGGGTGCGCGCCGAACTCGAGCGGCCGCCCAGGTTCTGGGCCAGCTCGCCGGCGTCCACGGACAGGCGCTTGCCGATCGCCGTGTGCGCCGCGGCGCAGTACTCGCAGGCGTTCTGGCCGGCCACGACCAGCGCGATCGCTTCGCGCTCGGCCGGGCTCAGGGAAGCCTTGCCCAGGGCCCCGGAGAAGCCCAGATAGGCCTCCAGCACCGCCGGGGAGGCGGCGAAGGTGCGCATCAGGTTGGGGACGCCGCCAAGTTTGGCAGCGATCTGGTCGAAGGCGGGCTTGAGGGTGGCCGGGGCGGTTTCGGGGGCGATCGGTTGGATGCGGGGCATGGGTCGGGTCGGTTGGGGGTGCGGAGGTGGATGCAGGGCCCGCTCGGGCGGGGCAGCGGCCTATACAGACCGGTCTGTATATCTGTGACCGAGCGGCCTACAATTCGTCCGCTCGGGGCTGTCGACGGGGGACCTCTGGACCCCGGCCCGGCCCCGCCCGCGCCCATGGCCGAGCCTCCCGAACCCCGTCAGCGCCTGCTCGAGGCCGGTCTCGAGCTGTTCGCCCGCCAGGGCATCGGCGCCACCGGCATCGAGCAGCTGCTCGAGCGCGCGGACGTGGCCAAGATGACCCTTTACAAGCAGTTCGGCAGCAAGGAGGGGCTGGCCGAGGCGGTGCTCGAGAACTATGGCCAGCGCGTGCGGTCTGCGCTCTTCGAGGGCATCGAAAAGGCCCCGGGCCCGCGCGCCGCGCTGCTGTCCCTGTTCGAGAGCGCCGGCCGGCTGGTGGCCGCCCCGGACTGGCGCGGCTGCCTGTTCGCGCGCGCGGCGCTCGAATTTGGGCCGCCGGAGGATCCCCTGCACCAGATCGCCAGCGCCCACCAAGCCCTGCTGGCCGAGCGCCTGACCGAGCTGGCGCGCGCCGCCGGGGTGGCCCAGCCCGCGCCGCTGGTCCAAAGCTTGCTGTGCCTGCTCGATGGCCTGCTGCTGCGCTCCCACGTGCTGCGCAATCCCGGCCTGGCCAGCATCGCCCGGGACAGCGCCGCCCACTTGCTCGATGCGGCCGGCGCGCGCAAGCGCTGAGGCGCGGCCCTGGCGAGGGGACTGCGGCCGCCCTCGGCCGACGAATCCCCTGCGCCGCGCCGGCGCCCGCGCCTATACTCCCCGCCCCACAGCCGGCGCGCCCCCCGTCCCATGACAGATCTCAATCAACATCAGCAACAGGCCGCCGCGGCCAAGAGCCGGCTCGAGGAGCTGAAGGAGGGTCTTTGACTACCCTCTCAAGCACAAGCGCTTCCAGGAGCTGAACGAGCTGCAAAGCGGGGCCGACTTCTGGAACGACCCCAACCGGGCCCAGAAGCTCGTCTCCGAGATGAAGGCCCTGCGCACGGTGATCGACCCGGTCAGCGCCCTCGAGCAGGCCATCGAAGAGTCCGAGCTGCTGGTCGAGCTCGGCCGCGAAGCGGGCGCGGAGGCGGTCGCCGCGGATCTGGAGACCAACGCGGGCCAGATCCAAGCGCGCCTCGAAGCGCTCGAGTTCCAGGTGCTGCTGGGCGGCGACCACGACCGGTCCAACGCCTACGTGGCCTTCTCGGCGGGCGCCGGCGGCATCGACGCCTGCGACTGGGCCGCGATCCTCGAGCGCATGGTGATCCGCTGGGCGGAGCGCAAGGGCTTCGAGGTCGAGACCCTCGAGCGCTCGGCCGAGGACGAGGGCGGCATCCGCGGCTCCCAGATCCTGGTCAAGGGCCCCTACGCCTTCGGTTACTTGAAGGGCGAGTCCGGCGTGCACCGCCTGGTGCGCATCAGCCCCTTCGACGCCCAGGCGCGCCGGCAGACCTCCTTCGCTTCGATCGAGGTCACGCCCGAGATCGAGGACGACGCCGAGATCGAGATCGACGAGTCCGATGTGCGCATCGACACCATGCGCGCCGGGGGCGCCGGCGGCCAGCACGTCAACAAGACCGAGTCGGCGGTGCGCTTGACCCACGTGCCCAGCGGCATCGTGGTGCGCTGCCAGAGCGAGCGCTCGCAGATCAAGAACCGCGAATTGGCCTGGAAACTGCTCAAGGCCAAGCTGGTGGCGCTCAAGGAGGCCGCCCGCGACGCCGAGATGGCCAAGCTGTACGGCGAGAAAGGCGAGATCGCCTTCGGCAGCCAGATCCGCTCCTACGTGATGCATCCGTACCAGCTGGTCAAGGACCATCGCACCGACTTCGAAAAGGGAAATATCCACGCCGTGCTCGACGGGGACCTGGACGATTTCATGCAAAACCACCTGAGGAGCCGCGGGGGCAAGTGATGGCCGCCGGGGGCGCAGCGCGGCGGGCAGCAGCGGCCAGCCACGCCGCGCCGCGCCCTGCGCCGACGGCCCTCTGCGCCCTGGATGGGGGCCTGGCGCTGCTGCTCGTCCTCGGGCTGGCGCTGATCTACCGGGCCACGCGCCAGCGCTGGCTGTGGAACGATGGCTTCGGCCTCGGTCCGCAGCTCGAATGGGATCCGGGCAGCTCCTGGCCCCATCCGCTGTACCTGCCGGTCGTGCGCGCCCTGGCCGCGCTGCCGGGGGAGGCCTGGCCCTACGGTCCCCTGTGGGCGGCGTCCTGGCTGCCCGGGGCGCTTTCGATCGCGGCTCTGTTCCTCTGGCTGCGCCGCACGGTCGAGCGCTCGGTGGCCCTGTGCTGGAGCCTGCTGTTCGCCTTTTCGCCGCTGGTTTGGTTCTTTGCCACCACGATCGAAGTGCACGCCCTGCACGCGGCCGTGGTCGGCCTGGGCGCCCTGCTGGTCTGGCAGCTGCCCTGGGCGCGCCCGGCCCTGGCGCTGCCGCTGGCGGCGCTGGCCTTCCTGGCTTTGGCCGCCAGCCACCTGACAGCCGCGCTGCTCTTGCCGGGCTGGTGGGCCCTGTGCCGCTGCTGCGCCGCCGATCCGCGCGGGCGCATCGGCCCGGAAATCAGCGACCCAAGCGCCAGCGATCCCGCCCCGCCCGACGGTCTAGAGGCCCTTGGCCCGCCCACCCCTGGCAAGGAAACCAGGGACCCGCGCGGCCGGCCGATGCGTTCGAGTCCGCTGAGCGCCGTGCAGCTCTGGCTGGTGCTGCCGTTGCTGCTGCTGCTGGCCTGGCTGGCCAGCCTGGCCGGCAGCGCCGCGGGCCACTGGGGAGGGGGACTGGCCGGCGCGATCGACCAGATCCTGGATCAGATCCGCCGCGATGCGCGCGGGCCGAGCTGGGGCTGGATCGAAGCGGACTTGCTCGTGCCGCTGGGCTACCTGCCCTGGCTTCCGATCGCGCTGGGGGCGCTCGCCCTGGCCCGCCGCGGGCCGGCGAGCAGAGGCCTGGCCACGCTGCTGTGGATCGCGCCCCTGCTCGGCTTCACGGCGCTCTGGGCGGTGCCCAACGCCGGCGGCTACCTGCTCGGGCTGCTGCTGCCCCTCGGCGAGCTGGCCGCCCGGGGCGGGGCGGCCCTCTTCCGCGGCGCGCGCGGCCGGCTGCTGCTGCCGCTGGCCCTGCTGCCCTGGGTGGCCTGGTCGGGCTGGCGCGACAACCAAGCCTGGCGCGCCCTGGAGCGCGCCGAAGCGCGCGCTCAGCGCGCGGCGGCCGTCGCGGCCCAAGGCACGACCGCCGGCCTGCTGCTCTCCTTCGATCCGCGGCGCCAGCCGATCGGGCTCGACGTCCCGGGGGTGCGCGAATTCAACGCGGCCTTGCGCTGCGAAGCGGCCCTGGCCGCCGGCCGCGATCCCGCTGAGCTGGCGCGCGAGCTGTGCGACGACCTCGAGCGCCTCTGGCCCGGATTCGCCGCCCG
The DNA here is from genome assembly GCA_044359835.1 of Planctomycetota bacterium. Taxonomy (GTDB): domain Bacteria; phylum Planctomycetota; class UBA1135; order UBA1135; genus JBIKLM01. The sequence continues at coordinate 8,483 of JBIKLM010000026.1, read as the reverse complement.
GATCCTGATCGACGCGCGCTTCCTGCGCAGGCCCGACCTCGATCCGCTCCTGTCGGCCCTGGCGATCGCTTTCGAAGCGGAGCTCGAACGCCGCTTCGTGGTCGAGCCGGCCGCCGCAGGGCCTTGGCCGCTGCTGCGCCTCGCCGACTTGGGCCCGCGTTGAAGCTTGCAGAGGCCCGCGCGCAGCCCGGGTTCCCACTTCGTTTCGCAGCGCCCCCGTGCGACCGGAACGCCGGGCTGCTCAAACCCGCGCAGCCGGTTTTCGGAAGCTGACCAGCGAGGAATTCCCGCAGGACAGGTGCGGGTGGTAGAAATCGAGCAACGGCTCGAGGCCGAGCCGCGCGAGCAGCGCCTGCATGTCGCCGGAGCGGTAGTCCGCGCGCCAGCCGATGCGCGGGTCCGGGTCGATGCTGGGGTCCGCGCGATCGATGGTGGCGTAGTGGATCGAGGCCACGCCGCCGGGCACCAGCACGCGCTGGAGCTCGGCGAAATAGGCCTCGAGCTCGGGCTTCTCGATGTGCACGAACACGTCGAAGCTGAAGCAGAAGTCGATCGAAGCATCGGGCACGCCGGCCAGCGAGCGCCCGTCTCCGAGCAGGTAAGCGAGCCGCGGCTCGGGCCCGAAGCGCTGACGGCACATCTCCAGGCACTTCTCGGCCAGATCCACCAGGGTCAGCCGGCTCGGCCCGCGGCGCAGGAGTTCTTCGGTGAAGCGCCCGCCGCCCGGGCCGATCTCGAGGGCCCGCGCCCCGGGCTTCAGATAGGGCTCGACGGCCAGCTCCAGGATGGTGGCCTTCCAGCGCGGGTCCTTGGGGCCCCACTCTTCGCCGAGATCCTTCCAGTGGTAGCCCCGACCCCAGAAGTCGCGGTTTTCTTCGATGCTCGGCATGGGGGAGGGCGGGGCGCGTGGACCGTCGGCGCGCGGCCGAGCCAGTTTAGCCGTCGGCGGCTTGGTCGGCGCCGCGCCGGGGCGGCGCGGGGCATCCTCCGGGCCGCTGGCGCAGCGGTTGGGAGCGGCGCGCCCCTGCGAACCCAGGCTGCATGGCCGCCCGCGGACCCGGCGCCGGGCCGCTCTCGGCTCTCGGGTCGGCCGCTCGCGCGGTTCCGCGCCGCTCAGGGCGCGATCACGCCGGGGTCTGTGATCGACAGCGACTGGCCGTTGGTCAGCGCGAATTCGACCAGCTGGGACTGGATCTCGGCCGTCGCCGCGGCCGAAGCCGTGGGCAGCAGGATCGAGGCGTGGTCGCCGGCGCTGAAGCGCACGGCCCCGCGGATGCCCGCCGGGTCGATCGTCGAGGCCGTGATCGGAGCGAGCCCCAGGGCGGCGATCAGCGGCTCCGTCCCGGACAGGGGCCGCCCGGCCACGCTGTTGGGGATGGTCTGGTCCGAGGGGCTCACGCCGCTCTGCCCCACGATCTCGATCAGGTGGATCGGCAGCGGGCCGGCGGCCAGGGCGGCGGCGTGGTTCAGCGGATCGCCCGAATCCACGACCGTTTGGGCGCTGGCCAGGAAGGCCTCGAAGGCGGCGCTGCCCGGGTTGATGCCGAAGTCCGCCAGGGCCGCTTCCAGCACCGGGCCGTAGACCCCCGAGCCGGCCAGCAGGCCCGCGATGCCGCCGCCGGGCATGGCCAGGGTCGCGGACTCGAAATCGCCGCCGAGGGCCAGGGAGACCGCGCCGGTGATCGCGCCGAGGGAATGGCCCACGAAGTGCAGGTCCGCTGCGTCCAGATCGGGGCCGCCGCCGTCGTAGTCGAGGGTGCCGAGCGTGCGCAGCAGCGCGAGCTGATCGAGGGCTCCCTGGCGCAGGTTGTCGCGCGCCACGGCCAGGTTGGCCAGGTTCAGGAAGTGAAAGCCGGAGGGCTCCGGCAGGCCGTCGGGGCCCGACGCGCCGCTGCTGTTGTCGGCCAGGTCCAGGCCGAAGGTCCGCTCGCGGGCCCCGGTCGCCCCATAGCCCACGAACAGCGGGTCGCCGCTCTCGAGGCCGTGCAGCGGCAGGTCGATGCCGACCACGGCGAAGCCCGAAAAGGCCAAGACGTCCGCAACGGCCAGCAGGTCCGCCCGCGCCCGGGTGATGCCGTGCTGGAACACGACCACGGGCCAGCCGCCGGGCGGCTTGGGGGTCTTGGGCACGCTCAGCAGCACGGGCACCTCGGCCGCGGAACGGACCAGCGGCAGCGGGTTGAAGCGCGTGGGGTGCAGGTCCAGGTCGTCAGGGTCCGCCGCATAGCGGGAGCGCCAGCGGGTGCTCAGCACGCTGGCGTCGCTCGACAGGTCGGTCGGCGCCGGGCCGCCGGGGGCCGCGCTGCCCAGCAGGTAGGGCAGGGTCAGGCTGCCCTGCCAGGCGTCGGCGGCGTTGGCGGGCGAACCGATCAGGCTGCCCGTGTCGCCGATCTGCTGCCAAACCGCGCCCAGGCTCGGCGACCAGGCCGGGTTGGGCGTCGTGGAGTTGACGACCACGTTCGGGTTGGCGCCCAGGGCGGCGATCAGCGCGGCCTCGCCGCCCGCTTGCGCGCTGGCCGACGCGGAGAGCACGTCGGCGATCGACTGGGTCGTGAACTGCGTGGAGACCAGGATCGAATCCGGCGGGATGCCCTGGCTGGCGGCGGCGGCGTGCATGGCCAGCACCAGGGCTTGCACCGGGGCCAGCGGATCGAAGGGCGAGAGGGGCTGGCTCTGGGCCGCGGCCGCGTAGACCACCGAGCGGGTCACCGGGGCGCCCTCCGCATCCAGGACGGCGCCGAACAGGTGGACCGTGTAGCTGCTCTCGGGCGCCAGGGGCCGCAGCGGCAGCATCTCGATCGAACGGCCGTCGACCGGCAGGCGCACCAGGAAGTCCGCGGCGGGATCGAGGGGCAGGCCGCTCAGCGGATCGGCTAGGGTGCCGTCGAGCTCCGCCAGCACGGCGCTGACCGGCCCCCCGATCGGCACCTGGGTCGTCGCGGTGCTGACCCGGAAGGCGCGCAGGGTCTGGCCCGGCACGATCGTGCTCGCATCGATCGGCGCCGAGAAGGCCAGCGTCCAGCGCGCCACGGGCGACCAGCCGTCCAGGCTCGAGAGGGCCGCCGCGACCGCGGCCTGGCCCGGATTGGTCGGCAGCGGCGGGTTCAGGGTGCCGTCGAGGGAGCCCAGGAACAGCAGGTCGCTCGGCAGCGGGATGTCGCCTGTGGTCGGCGAGTAGATCGCCGTGGTGCCGAGCACGGTGGTCTCGAGCGTCGAGCCCTCGGTGCAAGCGGACGCGCCGCCGAGGGCCAGGATCAGCGCCAATTTGGAGACGGAGTGCATGGGCAGCGTGGGGGATCGGAGCCGAATCCTAGCAGCGGCGCAGTGCTGCACTTCGGCCCGCTCCCGGGCAGCCCTGGGAGCGCAGCCGGCGCCCAGCAGCGCGCCCCACCGGGTTGACGCGGCCCCGCATCCCTGAGCCGCCACCGCTCCCAGACCCGCGCCGCTTGCCCCGCGCTCGACGAGCGCGCCCCGCCGCGCCCGTCGGCCCAGGCCGCCTGCTTTCGGGAGCGCAGCGCTGCACGCGATCCGCCCCCCGGCGCCGCGTGGCGGCGCGGGCCCGGCGGGGCTAGCATGCCCGCCGCGGCTGTCCTCCGACGCGCCCTCGAAGCCCTGCCATGCCCCCGCCTCGCCTTCGCGCCAACCTGGCCCTCCCGCTGATCCCGCTGGGGTTGCTCGGCTGCGCGGGTCTGAGCGCGCCCGTCGGCCCCGACCCCTGGAGCGAGATCCAGGCCGGCACCCATGCGCTGGGGGCCTCGACCGGCTGGGCCGAATACGAGGCCAAGATCCTGCTGGACGATCAATCGGGAAATCCCGACCTGGGCAGCGGCGCGTCGACCGCCGACCTGGATCCGATCGGCGGTGGCGCGCTCAAATACAACTATTTCGTCGAGGACGATTTTTCGGTGGGCCTGATCGTCGAAGCGCGCTCCTTCGACCCCCAGCCGACCGCGCCGCTCTCGGCGACCCTCGATGGCGACGAGTACACCTCGTTCCACTACCTGCTGACGACGCGCTGGTGGGCCGAACCCTTCGGGCCGAGCCGCCGCTGGCGCTGGTTCGGAGGGGTGGATCTCGCCTACACGCCCACGATCGAGCTCGACGCGACCGTGATCTACGCGCCCGGTTTCATCGAGCGCATCTCGCTCTCCGGGGATCCCTACGTGTCGATCAACCCGGTGATCGGCACCAGCTACCTGCTGGCGCGGCGCCTCTCGCTCGAACTGGGCGCGTTCTACGAGATCCCCCTGGGCACCTCGGACGACGACGTGACTCTCAACGTGCCCAACGGCCTGGGCCAGACCGAGGCCAACGACCTGGCCGCCCAGGTCGAGCCCAAGGGTCTGATCCTGTTCCTGGGCTTGACCTACTACCTGTGAGAGGCTGAGAAAGATCGGCGCCGCGCGCCGACTGTTTCCCAGCCTCTGAGCGGCCCAGCGGCCGAATCCGGGGCGAGCCGAGCCGAGCCCGAGTTGCCCAGCGATCCGGCCCAGCCGGCGTCCGACCCGCACCCCGTCGGGCGCACCGGTTCGGATCTCTGCCTGGGCGATCCGCATCGAGACCCCCCCCGCGCTCTCCCCCCCGCGCTCCCCCCCCCCGCGCTCTCACCCGTCCATGAACCGTCCGATCCAGCGCGCCCTGCTCAGCGTGTCCGACAAGCAGGGCCTGATCGAATTCGCCCGCGGCCTGGTCGGCCTGGGCGTGCGCCTGATCTCCACCGGCGGCACCCAGCGCGCCCTGCGCGAGGCCGGCCTGCCGGTGGTCGAGGTGGCCGCCCACACGGGCTTCCCCGAGATGCTGGATGGGCGCGTCAAGACCCTGCATCCCAAGATCCATGGGGGGCTGCTCGGCCGCCGCGACGATCCGGCCCACGTGGCCGCGATGCGCGAACACGGCATCGAGCCGATCGACCTGGTGGTGGTCAATCTGTACCCCTTCGAGGCCACCGTGGCGCGCCCGGGCGTCAGCCGCGAGGAGGCCATCGAGCAGATCGACATCGGCGGGCCCTCGATGCTGCGCTCGGCGGCCAAGAACCACCGCGATGTGGCCGTGGTCGTCGATCCGGCGCGCTACGGCGAGGTGCTCGAGGAGCTGCAGCTGTCCGGCGGCCGGCTGACCGAGGCCACCCGTCGCAGCCTGGCCCTGGAGGCCTTCGAGACCACCGCGCGCTACGACTCGGCCATCGCCCGCTGGCTGTTCGAGGCCGAGCGCGGCGGCGAGCAGGCCGAGCACTTCCCGCGCGGCTTCGGCCTGGCCGGCCAGCGCGAGATGCTGCTGCGCTACGGCGAGAATCCGCACCAGCAGGCGGCGCTGTATCGCAGCGGGGATCCGGCGGGCTCCCTGGTCGGCGCGCGCGTGCTGAACGGCAAGGCGCTGTCCTACAACAACTACGTCGACCTGGACGCGGCCCTGGCCTTGGCCTGCGAATTCGAGCAGCCCTTCGCCTGCGTCATCAAGCACAACAACCCCTGCGGGGCGGCGATCGGCCGCGACCTGGCCCAGGCGCTCGAACTGGCCTGGGCTGGCGATCCGGTCTCGGCCTTCGGCTCGGTGCTGGCCCTGACCCGTCCGGTGGATCGCGCCGCCGCGGAGTTCCTGGCCAGCGAGCAGCGCTTCGTCGAAGCGATCGTGGCGCCGGACTTTGCCCACGAGGCCTTCGAGCTCCTGACCACCAAACCCAAGTGGGGCAAGAACGTGCGCCTGCTGGCGGTGGGCAGCATCGGGCCCAGCGCGCCGGCGCGGACCCGCCTCGAGCTCAAGGCCATCTCCGGCGGCTTCCTGCTGCAGGATCCCGACCTGACCGAGACCCGCGCCGCCGAGCTCCAAGTGGTGACCCAGAGCGCCCCCAGCCCGGCTGAGATCGAAGGGCTGCTGTTCGCCGAGAAGGTCGCCAAGCACGTCAAGTCGAACGCCATCGTGCTGGCCCAGGGGACCGCGGTGGTGGGCGTCGGCGCCGGCCAGATGAGCCGCGTCGATTCCGTGCGCCTGGCCCTCGACAAGGCCGGCGAACGCCGCCGCGGAGCCGTATTGGCCTCCGACGCCTTCTTCCCCTTCCCCGACGGCCCCGAAATCGCCATCCGCGCCGGCGTGCGCGCCCTGCTGCAACCCGGCGGTTCGGTCAAGGACCGCGACGTGACCGCCCTGTGCGACTCCCTGGGCGCCGCCATGGTCTTCACCGGCCGCCGCCATTTCCGCCATTGAGCGGCCGAAGTCCAATCGATCGGCTCGCGGGCAGCGGGAGGCTCCAGCGCCTGGCCACGGTCGGATCCGCCGCGGGCGGAAGCAGCGGTGTATCTCAGCGTCCCGCGGGGCCCTGTGCCCGGAAACCTGGGGATGCTGGGCTCCGCGCCGCCGGCTGATGGATCCCGGGTCCCCTGCCCCGCCCCGGGGAACTCGGGCACAAAGCCGAAATGCGGGGAAAATCCGGTGGCCCCTAGCGAGTCCGCGCCCGGGCGGCCTGGGGCTTGGGGCCTGGCCGGCTTTGCGCAACGCGGCACTTTCCTTTCGGGGCTTGCGCCGGCCGTCTAGAGTCCGGGTCTTCTGCCTCCAGGCCGATTCCGGAGCCGGCCGCTCCGGGGATCGGTCGCCCCACCCAAGGAGCCCTCGACATGGTCGCTTGGTCCGCCCTGCTGTTGCCTGCCCTGCTGTCGGGGCTGGCGGTGTTCGCGCTCAGCTCGCTGATCCACATGGTCCTGCGCTGGCACGCGCCGGAGTACCGCGGCTTCAGCAACGAGGACGAGGTGCGCGCGGCGATCAATCGCGGCAATCCCAGACCGGGCCAGTACGTGCTGCCCTACGGCAAGGACATGGCCGCCATGGGCACGCCCGAAATGCAGGCGCGCTATGCGGAGGGCCCGGTGGGGCAGCTGTTCCTGCGGCCCAAGGGGGCGCCGGCCATGGGCGCATCGCTCGGCACCTGGTTCGCTTACTCGCTCCTGACCGGGCTGATCGCGGGCTACGTGGCGCGGGCCAGCCTGCCGGCGGCGGCGGAGTTCCCGCGCGTGCTGCAGGTGGTCGGCGCCGCCGCTTGGCTGGGCTATGCCTGGGGCGAGCCCACGGCTTCGATCTGGAAGGGGCAGAGCTGGAGCTCCACCGCCCGCTATCTGCTGGACGGGCTGCTCTACGCCCTGGCCACGGGGGCGATCTTCGCGGCCCTTTGGCCGGGCGCTTGAGCGGATCGGTTGGCAAGCTCGTGGACGCCATGGAACCTGCCGAAGACCTCAGCGCCGAGAACCGGGGACCCGCGTGGCCGGGAGCCGCGGGCGGCCAGCCCGCGACCGCCGGTTCTGCTGCTTCAGCCCCTTCCCCGGGTTCCACGGGTGCGCTGGGCGGCGCGCCTGCCGCTCCCTCAGGCGGCGGTGTGGCCCGGCTCGGCTCGCGCGCGCTGTTCCCTGCGCTCGAGGCGCGCTCCTACCTGGCCCACGCGGCGATCGCGCCGCCCAGCCTGCCGGTGCAGGCCGCCGCCGCCGAGGTCACGGCGCGCTTCGCCCGCGAGGGTCTGCCGGCGATCGTGCACGCCAAGGCCGAGGCCGAGCGCGCGCGCCGCGCCTTTGCCGGCCTGATCGGCGTGGCGCCCGAGCGCGTGGCGCGGCTGGCCAACACGTCGGCCGGTGTGATCGCCGTGGCGGAGGGCCTGCGCTGGCGCTCCGGCGAGCGGATCCTGCTGGTGGAGGGCGAATTCCCCACCAACGTGGCTCCCTGGCTGGCGGTGGCGCGGCGCCGCGGACTCGAGCTGCTGCGGCTGCCGCTTGCGGCCTTCGAGAGCGAGGGCGGCGCGGGCCTCGAGCTGGCCGAAGCGGCCCTGCGCCGCGGCGTGCGGCTGATGGCGGTCAGCGCGGTGCAGTTCGCGAGCGGCTACGCCATGCCGCTGCACGCGCTCTCGGACCTGTGCCGACGCGCCGGGTGCCTGCTGTTCGTCGACGCGATCCAGGCGGTCGGGGCCACGCCCCTCGACGCCTCCGCCTTGCGGCTCGATTTCCTGGCCGCCGGCGCGCACAAATGGCTGACGGGCATCCTGGGCGCCGGTTTCCTGTATGTGCGGCCCGGGGCGGAGGCGGAACTCGAGCCCCACGGCGTGGGCTGGATGAGCCTCGAGGATCCGGAGCGTTTCCTGTTCGCCGACCAGGGTCCGGTGCCCTTCGATGCGCGGCCCGCGGCGGGCGTCGAGCGGCTCGAGCCCGGCGTGTTGCCCTTCGCGGCCCTGGCCGCGGCTGCGGCCGGCATGGAGCTGCTCGCGGGCCTCGGCGTGCCCGCGATCCACGCCCACGTCAACGCCCTGTTCGAGCGCTTCGAGCCGCTGCTGCTGGCGCGCGGTTTCCGCTCGCGGCGCGCCCGCGATCCGGCCGCACGCTCGACGATCCTGGCGCTCGAGCCGCCCCCGGATCGCAGCTTGGCCCAGGTGCTGGCGGCCCTTTCGGCCGAGGGCATCGCCGCCACCGCCCCCGCGGGCCTGCTGCGCCTGGCGCCCCACTGGCCGAACCACG
>JBIKLM010000280.1:0-5846 GCA_044359835.1 Planctomycetota bacterium | reverse complement strand
CGGGACCCGCCTCTCTGGACTCTGGCCGCCGGATGGGGGCCCCAAGGCCTGCGGGCCGGCCGGATCGGCGGCCCCGGCGCAGCCCGAAGCGCCTTCGCTGAGATCGTCGGATTTCCTGCGACCGTCCGAGCCTCAGAAGGCCTGGAACAGGACCGCGGTGAAGGTCGCGATCGGCGCGGCCTCGCGATAGTCCTCGAGGCTGCGGGTCAGGGTGCGCAGGGCCAGCTCGAGCTGCTCGTAGATCGTGTCCTCCATCACCAGGCGTCCGAGCGTGCCCTCGCCGGCGGCGACCTGCTTGGAGACCGTGCGCAGGTCGGCCATGAAATCCCGCGCCAGCACGTACAGCTCGTCGGATTCGAGCAATTTGCCGATCGTGCCGGTCGATTGCCCGGACATCAGCGCCCCCAGCGTGCCTTCGCCGCGCTCCAGGCGGCCGGTGACCTCGCGGATGTTCTGGGCGATGTCGCGCAGCTGCTGGGCCACCTGCTCGTCCTGCAGCAGCACCTTGGCCACCGAGTCTTGTCCGTCGTCGGCGGTCAGCTTGGCGACGTTGTCGAAGGCGCTGGAGGCGTTGTCGATCGCGTCGGCGACCCGCTGGCGCAGGGCCGGATCGGAGAGCAGCGCGGCCACGACGCCCTCGCCCTCGCGCGCCTCGGCGATCACGGCGCGCACGTCCTCGCCCACGCCGCGCCAGGTCTCGTAGAACTCGTTGCTGGCCAGCAGGGCGCCCAGGCTGCCCCGTCCGGCGGCCAGGTCGGCGCTGATCTTGCGCAGATCGGCGGTGGCGGCATTCAGGTTGGCCAGAGTCTCGGTCAGGTTGGGGCCGGCGCCGCCTGCGCGCAGCTCCTCGATCAGTGCGCCCAGGCTGTCGCCGACCGAGCCGAGGCCCGAAAGCGCCGCGAAGGGGTCCTTGCCGATGGTCGCTTCGAGCGCTTGGCCGGCGGGCAGCTCGAGCGGCAAAGCGTCCGCGCTGCCGGGCTCGATGCGCACCACATGGCCACCGAGCAGGGTCGCGTCGACGACCTCGATGCTGTAGTCCTGCTTGAGCGCCACCGGCTGCTCCATCAGCAGCCCCAGGGTCACGCGGCGATCGCGGGGCGCGGCCGGATCCAGGGCGATGCTCTCGACCCGCCCGAGGCGCACGCCAGCGACCTGTACCGAGTCCCCGTCGCGCAGGCCGCGCGCTTCCGGCAGCTGCACGGTCAGACGGATCGACTCGCCGAACAGGCTGGCGTCGGTGAAGAACAGGGTGTAGGCCCCGAACAGGCACAGCACCGAGAGCAGGAAGAATCCGAGCAGGAAGTGACGCGTGGCCATCGGCGGAGGGGGGCGCGCGGGGCTGGGCGGTGGACGGCGGAGCGGAGGCGGGGTGGAGCCGGAGCGGAGGGCGGTGGGCGAGTTTCAGGGCAGCGCGGCGCGGGCGGGCCGGCCCTGCGGTGTGCGGCGGGCCGGCTGGCGGCGCGCGAGGGGGGGTGTGCTGGGCTTCGAGTTGGGGGGGGAGCGGGGGGGCCGCGGCGCTTCAATCGACGTGCTCGCCGAGGAAGCGCCGCAGCCGCGGATGGTCGCTGTGCAGGAAATCGTGCGTCGGGGCGTCGACCACGATCTTGCCGGCTTCGAGCAGCACGACCCGGTCGGCGACCGTGCGCACGCAGGCGACCTCGTGGCTGATCACGATCGAGGTGATCGGCAGGCGCTCCTGCAGGCCGCGGATCAGGTGGTTGATCGAGGCGGAGATCTCCGGATCGAGGCCGGCGTTGGGCTCGTCGTAGAGGATGATCTCCGGGTCCGTGATCAAGGCCCGCGCCAGGCCGACACGCTTGCGCATGCCGCCCGAGAGCTCCCCCGGCATCTTCTCCCAGGTGTCCGGCAGGTGCACGAGCTCGAGCTTGTGCTGGACCCGCTCGCGGATCTCGGCGTCGGACAAGCGCGTCTTCTCGCGCAGCGGCAAGGCGATGTTCTCGCCCACGCTGAGCCAGTTGATCAGCGCCCCGTCCTGGAACAGGTAGCCCATCCGGCGCCGCAGCAGCGAGAGCTCCTGCTTGCCGATCGTGCTCATGTCGTGGCCCGCCACCAGCACGCGGCCGGAGTCCGGTTTGATCAGGCCCACGATGTGGCGCAGGGTCACCGACTTGCCCGTGCCCGAGGGACCCATGATCACCAGACAGCGGCCGGGCTGGATGTCGAGATCGAGGCCGTCCAGGACGACCTTCTTGCCGAAGGCTTTCTTGACGCCTTCGAAACGGATCAGGGGCTCGCCCGGCGCGGCCTCGACGGCGGCGGCCTGTTCGGTTTGGAGCTCGTTCTGGGTCACGATCAGGCGGAGTAGAAGACCCAGGTCAAGAAGTAGTTGACCACGATGATGGCGATGATCGAGTCGCGCACCGCGGTGCGGGTCGCGCGGCCGACGCCCAGGGCTCCGCCGCGGGCTTGCACGCCGGCGGTGCAGGCGATCGCCGCGATCAGCGCGCCGAACACGAACGACTTGAACAGGCCCACGGCCACGTCCTTGGGGAAGGCGAACCAGGTCACCGAATCGCGCAGGGAGTCGAAGGCGCCGTCCATGTAGAGCCGCGCGCTGACCTCCAGCTGGCTCTGGGCCACCAGCGCGCCGCCCAGGATGCCGATGCCGTCGCAGATCAGGGTCAGCAGGGGGCCGGCGATGGCCAGGGCCACCAGGCGCGGCATGACCAGGTAGTCGTCCCGGTCGATCGAGAGGATCTCGAGGGCCGAAAGCTCGTCCGAGACCGACATGGTGCCCAGTTCCGCGGCCACCGCGCTGCCCACCGTGGCCGCCAGGACGATGCCGGTGATGAACGGACCCATCTCGCGGGCGATCGAAAGGGCCACGATCGGTCCGATCTGGTCCTGCTGCCCGAAGCGCGCCAGCTCGATGCCCGTCTGCAGGGCCAGGATCATGCCCGAGAACAGGCCCACCAGCAGCACCACGTGGACGACCTGGACCGCGGCCACATAGAGCTGGTCGGCGATCTGGGCCCGCCGGCGCCAGGCGCGCGGCAGGTAGCGCCCGGCGCTGAGCAGCAGCAGCAGCTGGTAGCCCAGGTCGGCGCACAGGCGGCGGAAGATTTCGAGCATGGGGGGAGCAGCGCGGGGTCAGCGCGGCGTCGGCCCGGCGCTGGGCAGGGCCGGTTCGGGAGGGACGGCCCCGGCGCCGGTCGGCACCGGCTTCGGCGAGCCGGCGCCGCCGGATTCGGCGGCGGGGGCCGCTTCCATGGCGTTCCCAGCATCCGGCAGCGGGGCCGGGGGCGCTTCGATCCAGGTCGCCGGCCAGCCCGGACCGGGGAAGGCGGGCGCCAGCAGGCCCGGTCCCGCCTCGGGCGGGCCGCTGCGCCAGCGCAGCAGCCCGAACAGCAGGGAGGTCTCCGAGACCTGGCCCGCGGCGGTTCCGTAGCGCCGCGAGGACCACAGGCCGGTCAGGGACCGGCGCGATTCCTGGGCGTTCGATTCGCGCCAGTAAAGCCCCAGGAAGGTGCGCTCCTGGATGCGCTCGCGCTCGGTCTCGACCGAATAGAGCTCCCACAGCCAGCCCCAATAGAAGGAGATCGGGCTGCCGCGGGTCAGGGGGTCCAGGGACGGCGCCGCGAAGCGCCGCACGCCGCCTTCGCGGTCGTAGGTGTACAGCGGCCAGAAGCGCCGGAATTTGATCACCCGCGGGTCGGAGACCCCGCGCAGGTTCCAGTGCTGATAGATCGGCAGGGCGTAGAAGCTGGCCCGGCGGTAGTCGGGCCCGTCCTCGAGGCGGCGCGTGAAGAACGGCCAGGCCCAGCTCCAGGCCCGCAGGCTGTCGCCCTCGAAGTAGGAATAGACCGGCCAGAAGCGCTCGCGGCGCTCGGCCTGGGGGTTGAGGCCGCCGCCCTGGATGCGCACCAGCGGCCAGGGGCCGTCCCAGGCCCAGAAGGCGCGCGTGGCCTCCGGATCGCCGGGATCCTGGCCGAGTTCTTCGCGCAGCCGCTCGCCGCGCGGGTCCCAGGCGTAGCCGAAGAATGGCCACAGCACCGCGACCGCGCGGTAGCTGCGGTCCTTGGTCAGCCCGAAGAAGGGGAAGAACATCCAGCGCACCGTGCGCTCGCCCGGCGGCCGGTGCAGCCCCTCGCGGCTGTAGTGCAGGAACGGCCAGAGCCAGAAGCGGCGCTCGAAGCTGCCCGGCTTCACGTGCCAGCCCACCAGCGGCCAGAACCTGAAGTGGCGGTGCTCGCCGCGGGTCGAGAAGCCCAGCACCGGGAAGAGCACGTTGTGGTAGGACTCGCGGCCGCGATCGACCCCCAGGTAGAGCGGGAACAGGAACCAGCGCACCCGGTCGTAGGTGGCGAAATCGGTCAGCTCGCCGAAGAACGGGAACCAGCCGGTCTTCTCGGCGCCGCGCGCGTTGCGCGAGAAGATCACGCCCGGCAGGGCGATCAGGTCGAATTCGCGCGGTCCGCTGGGATCGAGGTTTCCGCGCCGCCAACCCGCCGGGGCGGAGCGATAGAAGTAGACCGGCACCAGCATCGAGATCACATCCGGTCCGCGCCGGCGCCAGAAGCCCAGCGGCACCAGATAGTCGACGCGCTCTTCCTCCGCCGAGAGTTCGCGCCAGCCCCACAGGGGCCGCAGGGCGCGGGCCACCGTGCGCTCGCTGGGCGTGGCCCGGTTGAGGCGCGCCCCGCTGTCGTGCTCGGGTCCCACCGGCTCCAGCGTCGGCGTCTCGAACACGCGCCGGGAGTAATAGAAGCCGGCCAGGGCCTCGCTCTCGCTGCCGCCTTCGGCGGTCGCGTGGCGGCTGTAGAGCGGCGCCAGGTGCACGTCGTTGCCGAAGCCCGCGCAGCTCGCCAGCCACAGCGCCAAGCCGGCCGCCCAGGCCCAGCCCCGCGCTCCCCGGCGCGGGCGGCCGGCCGCCCGCGCGGCCGGTCCGGCCGGGGCGTCGGGGTCAGGCTGGGTCGGCATGGGGCGGTGGGGGGGCGGCTGCTGCGGAGGGCCGGGCCGGGGCCGCGGCAGGGCGCGCCCTCGGGCTCGGCGCGGCCGTCGCTGGGCGGGCCGCGGGTATCCTCCGCCGCCCGCGAGCGCGAGAGCCTGGCTCCCTTCGGCCCGACAGTAAAGGCCCGAGGCGTCAGGCTAAGCGCTGGCGTCCTCCGCGAGACCATGCCGACGATCCTCTCGGGCATCCAGCCCACCGGGCGACCGCACCTGGGCAACTACTTCGGCGCCATTCGCCACCACATCGCGGCCACTGCCGAACCGGGCGAGCACTTCTATTTCATCGCCGATTACCACGCCCTGACCAGCTCCCGGGACCCGGCCAACCTGCGCGCCAACGTGGCCGACGTGGCGGCCACCTACCTGGCGCTCGGCCTCGACCCCGAGAAAGCCGTGCTGTTCCGTCAGAGCGACGTGCCCGAGGTGACCGAGATCACCTGGCTGCTGTCCTGCGTGACCGGCATGGGCCTGCTCGAGCGCGCCCACTCCTTCAAGGACAAGCTGGCCCACGGCCTCAAGCCCAACGTGGGCCTGTTCACCTACCCGATCCTGATGGCGGCCGACATCCTGGCCTACGACAGCGATTTCGTGCCCGTGGGCCGCGACCAGGTCCAGCACCTCGAGATGGCCCAGGACATGGCCGGCTATTTCAACGGCGCCTTCGGCGAGGTCTTCAAGCGGCCGGAGCCGCGCCTGCCGGAGAGCGAGCGCGAGGCCAAGGTGCCCGGCCTGGACGGCCAGAAGATGAGCAAGAGCTACGGCAACGACCTGTGGATCTTCGCCGAGGGCAAGGAGCTCAAGCAGCGCATCAACCAGGTGGTCACCGACAGCCGGCCCCCGGAGGAGCCCAAGGACCCCGCCGGGATCGTGCTGTT
>JBIKLM010000435.1:0-3720 GCA_044359835.1 Planctomycetota bacterium | reverse complement strand
AGCCTCTGACAGGCTGAGAAAAAAATCGACTCGGGCTGCGCCCGAGCGGTCAGACCAGCCTGTCAGCATGCCTTTGGGCCACCATCCGGCGGCCGCACAGGCTGGGATCGGCGCTGCGCGCCGATCCCAGCCTGCAAGCGCTTCGGCCAGAGGGGTTTCAGGGCGCGCTCGGTGCATCCGTCGAGCCCGTCCGCGGCACCCGAGCAAGCGCCTTCAGCGCAAGGCCGCCAGGATCGCGCGCGTGGCGTAGCTCTTGTTGAGCGTATAGAAGTGGATCCCCGGGGCGCCCTTCTCGAGCAGCTCGCGGCATTGCAGGATCGCGTGCTCGACACCCAGGGCCATGACCGCCCCGGGATCTTCGCGCACCCGATCGAGCCGTGCCTTGAGCGCGGCCGGGATGCGCGCACCGCACAGGCTGGTGAAGCGCTCGATCTGGCTGACGTTGGTGATCGGCATGATGCCGGGCACGATCGGCACGCCGATGCCGGCCCGGCGCGCGCGGGCCACGAAGCCGAAATAATCGGCGTTGTCGAAGAACAGCTGCGTGGTCAGGAAGCTGACCCCCGAGGCGACCTTGTGGCTGGTGAAATGCAGGTCGTCGGCGCTGGTCTTGGACTCCGGATGGTTCTCCGGATAACAGGCGCCGCCCAGGTCGAAGGGGAAATGCTCGCGCAGGTAGGCGGCCAGCTCGCTGGCATGGCCGAAGCCGCCATCGGGACGCTGGAAGGCGGTCTCGCCCTTGGGCGGATCGCCGCGCAGCACCAGGATGTTCTCGATGCCATCCTCCTCGAGCAGGCTGGCGATGCGATGGATCTCCTCCGCCGAGTGCCCCACGCAGGTCAGGTGCGCCATGGCGGTGATCTTGAGCTCGCGCTGGATGCGCGCCACGGTCTGCAGCGTGCGCTCGCGCGTCGAGCCGCCGGCCCCGTAGGTCACCGAGACGTAGTCCGGCGTGTGCATGGCGTTCAGGTCCGCGACGGTCTGCAAGAGGTCGCCGACCGCTTCCGCCGTCTTGGGCGGAAAGAACTCGAAGCTGAACACCGGGCCCGAGCGCCCGTGCATCTGGCTGATTTTCATGTCTTCACCTCGGCGCCGTCCTCCAGGATCTCGCTGAATTTCTCGCGGTAACGCTCGTGCATGGGGATCGACTGGAGCGTGTCGAGGTCGACGCACACCGTGGTCATGCGGGCTTCGAGGCAGACCTCGTCGCCGACGCGGTAGATGTAGCGCAGCCCCAGGGAGGACCGGCCCAGCTTGAAGCAGGTGATGCGCACCTGGGGCCGATCGCCGAAATGCAGGGGGCGCTTGAACTCGACCTCGCTGTGCACCAGCGGGAAGCCGATCTTCTTCTCGCCCAGCAGGTAGTAGTAGCGCTCGCCGACGTGCACGTCCCAGAGCTCTTCGAAGGCCTCGTGGATGTAGTCGAAGATGCGCGGGTAGTAGGCGATGCCGGCGGGGTCGACGTGGCCGAAACGCACCTGCTGCTGGCAGGTGAAGCTCTTGTGCTTGCGTTGGGGGGACATGGCGCGGGGCTCCACAGGATAGCCAGCGCGCCCCCGCTCCAGGCTGCGGTCGCGGTGCCCCGGCCCGCGCGGCGGATCCGCGTCGGACCGGCCGAACCGGCGGCGCGGACGGCTCGGCGACGGGGGCGCGCCCGCAGCGCCGCTGGGGCCCGACCCGACCCGGCCCGCTCGCCCGTGGGGCGGCCCAGCGCTCAATCGGGCCGCCGCACGAACAGCTCTGGCCAGGTTTCGCGCAGGGCGTCCACCACGATCGCGGCCAGGGCCTCGAGCTGGGCCGCACCCTCCGCCGCGCTGGCCTCGGCCGGTGCGCCGCAATAGGCCTGGTCGGCCCCCAGCTGGCGGAAGTTCTGCTTGCCGGCGGCGAAACCCTCGATCAGGCCGACCTTGAGCTCCGGCAGGGACCGGCGCTCGTGCTCGCGGACGCCGCCGGGATCGGCGTGCATCACGATCGAGGTCTCGTAGCTGCCGGCGTGGCAATCGCCGCTCTGGAATTCGGCCGAGAGGCGGCCCACGAAGCGGCGCCGGGTGTGGTCGGGGAACACGATCTGCAGCTTGCCGGGCCGCGGCAGCTCGTACTCCTTGGCGATGCCGCGCAGCACCTTGATCTGGGCCGGCTCGAGGTGGGCATTGACCAGCACCAGGCGGCGCAGGCCCTGTTCGGCCAAGGATTCGGCGATGTCCTCGAGCAGCGCCCAGAGGGTGCCGGGATGGATCGTGACCCGGCCCTCGAAGCCGTCGGTGAAAAAGGTCACCCCGAAGGCCAGCGGCGGCAGGATCCAAGCGCGCACGCCCTGCTCGGCCAGCAGCGCTGCCGCGCGCCGCGCCTGGGCCTCGGCGATGGTCACGTCCACGTCCAGGGGCAGGTGGGGACCGTGGGGTTCGGTGGCCCCCAACGGCAGCAGCACGACCAGGTCGGGGCCGAAGGCGGCGCGCGCCTCCGGCCAGGTGTGGCGCGCAAAGCGGGGATCTTCGGGCGGCATCAGCGCCTCTGGGCCTCTTCGGCCAGCTGCTTGCGGGCCACCTTGCCGCGGTCGTTGCGCGGCAGGGACTCGCGCCATTCGAAGCGCCGCGGGTACTTGTGCGGGGCCAGCAGGGTCTTGAGGTGGGCCTTGAGCTCGTCCGCCAGGGCCGGGCTGCCGCGCTGCCCGGACTTCAGCACCACATAGGCCAGCGGCTTGACCAGGCGGTCTCGATCCTCCTCGCCGACCACGCAGACCTCGGCCACCGCCGGATGGCGCAGCAGGGCGTTTTCGATCTCGAGCGGCGACACCCAGATGCCGCTGACCTTGAGCAGATCGTCGCTGCGGCCCTCGTAATAGAAATAGCCCTGGCCGTCGCGGCGGAAGATGTCCGCGCTGGTGCACCATTCGCCCTGGAAGGTCTCGACGCTCTTCTGGCGATCGCCCCAATAACACAGGGCCGTCGAGCCACCGCGCACCCGCAGGCGGCCCGGCTCGCCATCCGCCAGCGGCTCTCCGGAAAGGCCGACGACCTGCGCGTCGTAGCCGGGCACCAAACGCCCGAGGGAGCCGGGCCGGACGTCGCCGGGCCGATTGCTGATGTAGATGTGGAACATCTCGGCCGAGCCGATGCCGTCCAGGATCTCGGCTCCGGTGCGGCGCTTCCATTCGCGATAGAGCTCCTCCGGCAGGGCTTCGCCCGCCGAGAGCACCGCGCGCAGGGGACGCCAGTCGATCGACTCGAGCCGCGGCGAGCGCAGCATCTGGCCAATCATGGTCGGCACCGAGGTCAGGATCGTGGGCCGATGGCGTTCGATCTGATCGAAGAGCACATCGGGGGTCGAGCGCCCCGGGAACAGCACCGCGCTGGCCCCGAAACGCAGCGGGAACATCAGGTTGGTGCCGGTGGCGTAGCCGAAGAACAGCTTGGGGACGCCCAGGCAGATGTCCTCGGGGCGATAGCCGATCACCTGGCGCGCGTAGGTCTCGGTGTTGTAGGCGAAGTCGAGCTGGCGATGGACGCAGGCCTTGGGCTTGCCGGTCGAGCCCGAGGTGAACAGCCAGCCGGCCAGGTCGTCCGGCCCGGTGGGCTCGGTCTCGGCCAGCGCCGAGCCCGGATCCTCGGCGCCGAGCGCCTCTTCGTAGGGCAGCGCGCAGCCGTCCTGGGCGCCGACCGCCCAGACCTGTTCGAGGCTCGGCACCCGCGCCTTCAGGGCCACGAAGGTCGCGGCCAGGCC
>JBIKLM010000279.1:0-5866 GCA_044359835.1 Planctomycetota bacterium | reverse complement strand
GGCTGGTGGTGGCCCTCGAGACCCGCGACCAGGAGCAGGAGCACAGCTGCTTCAGCGACACGACCCACGCCGACCTGATCGCCGATCAGCGCGGCATCCTGGAGGTCTGGCACGGGCGCCTGTGTGAAGAGCTGCACGGGCCGACGTCGGCGGCGGGGACCGGGCTCGCCGAGCTCGTGGAGGCCCTCGATCCGGCCCTGGCGAAGGCCATCGAAGCGCAGCTCGAAGCGACGCTGCTCGCCGTCGAAGCCATCCCCGCGCCCTTCGACCAGGCCATCCTGGGCGCGGACGAGGACCCGGGGCGGCGCGCGGTCTGGGCCGCGGTGGTGGCCTTCGAGCAGCAGACCCGCCTGCTCTCCGCCCTGGCGGGCAGGCTCGGTTTCAGCATCCAACTGGTCCCCGGCGGATGAGCGCGGTCGAACGGACCCGACCGGAGCGGACGCCGCGGCTCGGCCGGGCCCCCGCGCGCGCCGGGCTGCTGGCCGGCCTGTGGTTGCTGGCGATCGGAGCGGAGCCCCGCGCGGGCGCAGCCAGCGCGCCCTTGGGGGCGCCCCAGGTCGCTGAGTTGCTGGGGGCCGCGGCAGGGGAGCCGGGAGCTGCGCCCTGCGGCGCGATCGCGGCGATCGCCGCAGCGGCGCGGACTCCGGCGCCGATCGCCGCTGGAGCCGTCGTGGCCGTTCACGCGGCCTCCCCGTCGATGCTACTGGCGCCGAAGGCCGTGCAGCGCTCTGCGACCAGCCATGCGGGCGCCCCTGCGGCGCGGCCCAGCGCCTCGCCCGCGGCCGAATTCAGCGCGGCCGGCCAGCAACAGCCAGTCGAGCCGAGCGCGATCGCGCGCTTCGGACTCGATCTGCCCCTGGGCGGCGCCATCACGGTCCAGGACCAGAGCCAAAACGCCTTCGGCTTCCCTGTGCCCGGGCTCGACGACCTGCAGCGCCGCGCTTTCCAGGTGGGCAATTCCTTCTTCCGCGGCAATTGGATCGCGGCCCCGGCCAGCGCCGCGGGGCGCGACGGGCTAGGGCCCCTGTTCAACGCCCGCTCCTGCGGCGCCTGCCACGGACTCGACGGGCGCGGGCTCGTGCCCGAGGGAGACGGCACGCCCGACGGGCAGGGCCTGCTGCTGCGCCTGGGCGTTCCCGGGCCGAGCGGCGACCTGCCCGAGCCGCGCTACGGAGGCCAGCTCCAGGACCAGGCCTTGCCCGGCATCCCCGCGGAGGCGCTGCCCCGCATCCGCTGGAGCGAGCAGCGCGGGGTGTATGCCGACGGGCAAGAGTTCCGCCTGCGCGCGCCGCGCTTCGACCTCGAGCAGCCGGCCTACGGCCCCTTCGACAAGGACCTGCGCATCGGCGCCCGGCTGGCGCCCCAGCTGATCGGCCTGGGGCTGCTCGAAGCGATCCCGCTCGAGGCCCTGCTGGCCCGCGCGGATCCCGAAGACCGAGACGGCGACGGCATCTCGGGCCGCGTGCATTGGCTGCCGGGCGAAGCGGGCCAGCGCCGGGCCGGCCGCTTCGGCTGGAAGGCCACCCAAGCGGACCTGGAGGGGCAGATCGCCGCCGCCTTCGTCAACGACATCGGCATCACCTCCGCGCTCGAGCCCGACGAGACCCTCTCCGGCCCGCAGGCCGCGGCCCTCGAGTTCAGCTCCGGAGGACAACCGGAGGTCGATCCGCAGACCTTCGAACGCGTGGTGCTCTACAGCCGCCTGCTGGCCGTGCCCGCCCAGCGGGGCGAGACCGAAACCCTGCTCGAGGGCGCGCGGCTGTTCGAGGCCCTGGGCTGCGCCGCTTGCCATACGCCGCTCCAATCGAGCGGCCCCTCTGACCAAGCCACGGGCCTCTCCGAGCAGCGCTTCCGCCCCTACACGGACCTGCTCTTGCACGACCTCGGCCCCGGCCTGGCCGACCAGAAGCAGGACGGCGACGCGGCGCCCGCCGAATGGCGCACGCCGCCCCTGTGGGGCCTTGGGCTCGTGCCGGTGGTCAACGGCCGCATGGCCCTGCTGCACGACGGACGGGCCCGCGACTTCGCCGAGGCGATCCTGTGGCACGGCGGCGAAGCGCAAGCCGCCCGCGAGGCCTTCCGCTGCGCCGACGCGGACGCCCGCGCGGCCCTGATCCGCTTCCTGAGCTCGCTCTGAATCCGGCGCCGAGCCCGGCCTCCGTGGCCGCCGGATGGGGGCCCGAAGGCATGCGGACCGGCGGGTCAGTTCGCTCGGGCGCAGCCCAAGAAGATTTTCGCTCCGTCTGTCAGCGCGTGATCGCCTCGGCGGGGCGTTCCTCGATGCGCAGGGTGCGCTTGAAGACCTCGCCGGCGCGGAAGAATTCGCACTCGACCTCGCGGCCGATGCCGGCCAGGTAGAGCGCCTTTTGGAAGTCGAGGGGCTCGGCGAGGTAGGCGTCGCCCAGGCGCACCAGGAAGTCGCCGGGCTGGATGCCGGCCTTGTCCGCGGGGCTGCCCGCGAAGACGTTTTCGATGTAGATGCCAACCCGCGGCAGGCTCAGCTTCGCCATGGCCTCGGCGCCCCGCTCGCGGAACAGCTCGGCGTTGCTCATCACCGCCCAGCCCAGCCAAGGCGAGCGGAAGCTCTGGCTCTTCTGGATCGTGCCGTAGAGCGCCTGCACGATGTTGGCGGGCAGCGCGTAGGCCAGCCCGCGTCCGGCGAACTCGCGCCCCGTTTCGCCGCTGGTCGGCAGGTGCGAGAGCAGCCCGATCCAGCGCCCCTGGCGGTCGAGCAGCGCGCCGCCGAAGGCGCCTTCGGTCATCGGCAGGCTGGCCTGCAGGTACGCGGCGCTGAGCTGCTCCTGATAACAATCCCGGCCCGGGGTGCTGGCGATCAGGCCCTGGGACAGGAAGAACTCCGGACCGAAGGGATCCGCCAGGGCGAAGGCGATCTGCCCGACCTCGGTCCGCGAGCTGTCGCCGAAGGGGATCGGCTCGAAGCGCGGCGGATCCTGGGGGTCGAACACGCGCAGCTGGATCACGCCCAGGTTGAGGGTCGGCTCGAGGCCCATGACCTCCGCCAGGGTGTGCCGCAGGTCCGCGGTTTCGACATCCACCAGGTCGACCGGCTCGCCGTCGGGGCCGAGCAGCAGGTGCCGGTTGGTGACGATGTCGCCTGCGCTCGAAACCACCACGCCAGAGCCGCTGCCGACCAAGGCGAAGCCCGGGAATTCGCTGGACGGACGCAGCTGCCAGCCATCGCTGGCCGGGTCCTGGCCCTCTGGGAGGCGCACGTAGGCGGCCACGGTGACCACGCAGGGCCGCAGGCGCCGCGCCAGCGCCAGGCTGGCGTCCTCGAGGGCGGCCAGCGCATCGCCGGCGGGCGCAGCGGCTGCGGGCGCTGCGGCTGCGGGCGCTGCGGCTGCGGGCGCCGAAGCGGCTTTGGCGGCGGTGTCCGCCTGCTGGGGCGCGGCGGGGAACAGCAGGCGCGGGGCGCACAGGCAGAGGAGGGCCCACAGGGGCAGGGTGGCGGCGTTCGGCTTCATGGGCGGGAGCGTGGGGCCCGCCCATGAAGGGCCGATCAAGCGGGCCTCAAGGCCCGGCCAGGAACGGAGTCGCTGGCGCCAGCGCGCAGGGCTCACTCGCGCCAGCGCGCAGGGCTCACTCGCGCCAGCGCACAGGGTTCACTCGCGCCAGCGCGCGATGAACACGTTGGTCTCGCCGTCCGCGCCGCCGCGATTGCTCGAAAAGGCCAGCCAGCGGCCGTCCGGCGAGAACATCGGGAAGCTGTCGAAGCCGTCGTAGCTGGTCACGCGCTCGAGCTGATCCGGGCCGTGGGGACCGCCCTCGGCGGGCACCAGGAACAGGTCGAAGTTGCGGCTGCGCGGGCCCACGTGGTGGTTCGAGGCGAACAGCACCTGGCTGTCGTCGGGCGTGAAGAACGGCGCCCAGTTGGCGCCGCCCAGGTCGGTCAGCCGGCGCCGGTCGCTGCCGTCGGTGTCGATTACCACCAACTCCATGGCGCTGGGCTTGACCAGGTTGCCCTCGAGCAGCGCCGCGAAGGCGGCCTCCTGCTCGGCCTGCTTGGCGGGGTCGAAGCGCGTGGCGCGGAAGATCAGCCGCTCGCCATCGTGGGAGAAGAAAGCGCCGCCGTCGTAGCCCGGGGTGCGCGTGACCTGGTGCAGGGCGCCGCTCTCGAGGTCCTGGATCCACAGCTCCGGATCGCCGCTGCGGGTCGAGGTGAAGACCAGCGAGCGCCCGTCCGGCGAGACGGTGCCCTCGGCGTCGTAGCCGAAGCTGTCGGTCAGCCGGCGCAGGGCGCCGCTCTGGAGATCTTTCGAATAGATGTCGTACTCGGGGTGCAGCTTCCAGACGTAGCCCTGGGCCATGTCCGGCGGGGCCGGGCACTCGGCTTGGGCGGCGGTGGTGGAAGCGAACAGGATCTCGCGGTCGCCGGCCAGGAAGTACGAGCAGGTGCAGACGCCGCGGCCGTCGGAGACCTGCTCGAGCGCGGTCGGGATGCGGCCCGCAAGCGGCGCGCTCGGATCCGGCGTCACATAGATGCGATCGCATTCGACGCCGGAGCTGGCGTCGCGGCGCTGCAGCACCAGGCGGCGTCCGTCGGCGCTCCAATAGGCCTCGGCGTTCTCGCCGCCGAAGGTCAGCTGGTAGAGCGCGGCGAAGCGGCTCTCGCCGGGCTGGATCAGGTGGTCGGCCGGCGTGAGGCCCGGGATCGGGGGCGCCTTGGGGTCGCCGGCGCTGGCCGGGCCACGGCAGCTCCACAGCACGGCGGCGGTCGCGGACAGGAGGCAGAGGGCGGCGATGGCTCGCATCAGGGGGTCGGGCGCGGCTTGCGCGGAGGGGGCACCGGGTCGGGGCCGGGGTCGCTGAAGGGATGGCAGCGCAGGATACGGCGCAGGGCCAGGGTGAGCCCGCGCAAGAGGCCGTGCGTGCGCAGGGCTTCGACGGCGTAGGCGCTGCAGGTGGGGCGGAAGCGGCAGGTCGGAGGCGTGAAGGGCGAGAGGAAACGCTGGTAGCCGCGGATCGGCAGGACCAGGGCTTCCACCAGTCCGCGGGAGAGCGCGGACAAGAGCCCGCGCGGCGCGGGAGGCGCGGCGCCGCCGGCGCTGGGGGCGCCGCGCTCGGTCGGTCCGGGGCCCGAGCGCTGAGCCCGTTCGGCTGCGCGCTCTGGGCCCAGGTCGTGGCCGCCCTTGGCTCCTTGCCGTTGCCCGTGATCGTGCGCTCGACCGTGGTCGTGCCCGTGGTCGTGCCCGCGCTGCTCCCTCCGGCCGCTCACGGGGCGGGCTCCTCTGCCGGCCGACCGGCCTGCTTGCGCCAGGCCTTCCAGGCCAGCAGTGGCAGCTCGCGGCGCAGGCTGGACAGGTCCCAGGGACCGCGTGGGTCCGCGGCCATCACGACGAGATCCGCGCCCGGCGGCAGCGCTTCGAATTCGAGCCGGAAGGCTTCGCGGATCAGCCGCCGCGCCCGATTGCGATCGACGGCCTCGCGCCAGGCCTTGCGGCCGATCGACAGCCCGAGGCGCGTGACCGCGCCGCCCCCGGGGCTGGTCAGGACCACCAACGCGGCCCCGCGCGCCCGCGTGCCGCGGCGGTAGGCGCGCTCGAAATCGCCGCCGCGCACCAGGCGCATGCGGCGTTCGAAGCGGAGACCGCGGCGCGGCTTGGGCGCGGCGGGCGGGGGCGGCGGCTGCATGGCGCGAGCATCCTACGGGCCGGCTTCCCGCCGCCGAGGGGCGCGCTCTGGCGGGCCGGCTGGTTAGCCTGTTCCCATGCCCCTACGCCCCCCCGCGCCGAACAGCCCGCGCGGGCAGTGGATCGACGGGGTCGAATGGCGCCGCGGCGTGGCCGGGCCGGAGCATCCGCACCCGCAGGGCCCGCAGCGGCACCTGCGGGCCGGTCCCGCGGAG
>JBIKLM010000278.1:0-5883 GCA_044359835.1 Planctomycetota bacterium | reverse complement strand
GAGGGCCTGGAGCGCGATTACCTGGTTTTCTTCGATGGCTGGGCCAAGGACCGCGACCCCAACACCAGCGAAGCCCTGTACGTCACCCCGCTGCCCTTCCACGGCATGAGCGGCTATCCCTACCGGGCGGACGAGTCCTACCCGGACACGCCGGCGACCCGCGAATTCCGCCGCGAATGGCTGACCCGCGAGGCCAAGCGCTGGATCGAGCCCCTGGCCCCCGACCTGGGCGCGGCCAAGCGCGGCGCTACCGGGAACCAGCCAGCCTCCGTCGAGCCGCCGCCGGTCGGGACACCCGAAAAGTGACCTCAGCGGACGGCTGATGCCCGCTCGCGCCGAGCCGCACGGCTCGGCCGCCCCTCAGGAGCGCTCGCTCGGCTCCCGGGGCTCGAGCGCCGCGTCCCGAAGCGCCGCGGGCCGCCCCGCCTCGGGCGCCGTCGCGGCTCTTGCGGTCCGGGCGCCCGAGCCCTTGGCCGTGGCCAGGGCGATGCCCGCGAACAGCAGCAGGCCCGCGAAAAGCAGATCGGCCGGCGGCTCTTCGCCCAGGGCCACGGCCCCGCCGATCCCGGCCACCAGGGGCTGCAGATAGATGTAGATGGCGGTCACCGACGCGGGCACGCGCTTGAGCGCGTAGGTGTTGAGGCCGTAGGCCATCAGCGTCGGGAACAGCAGGATCAGCACCAACCCGATCCAAGGAGCGCCCCCGGAGCCCGGATCCGGCAGCGGCGAGCGGCCGATCAGCGCCAAGGGCACGAAGGGCAGCGCCAGCAGGTAGATCCAAGCCACCAGGACCTCCGGGCGATGGCGCACCAGGAGCCGCCGCGAGTACACCAGGTAGAAGGCGTACAACAGGCAGTTGGTGGCCATCATCAGGTTGCCCAGGCGATGCTCCCCCAAGGAGGCCGCCTGGCCCTCGAAGCGCGCCAGGACCGCCCAAGCGGCGCCCGCGAAGGCCACCGGCAGGCCCATCAAGCGGCGCGGGGTCAGGCGCTCGACGCCCATCCAGGCCGAGATCCCGACCGTGAAGACCGGGATCAGGGTCATGATCAGGGCCGCGTTGAGGGCCGTCGAGCGCACCATGCCCTCGAGGGCCAGGCCCTGGTTGAGCGCGACCCCGGTCAGCGAGCAGAGCAGCAGGGGGCGCCAGTCCGCGCGCGCCGCGAAGAACCCGCGCCGATCCAAGGCCCAGGCCAACCCGCCGAAGGCCAAAGCGCCGGTGACCAGGCGCCAGGCCAGGATCGAACGCGCCTCGAAACCGCCCCGGTAGGCGAAGCGCACGAAGACCGGGAACAGGCCGAAGCACAACTGCACCATCCAGAGCGCCAGGTGCCCGCGCAGGACCTGACCGGGCGGGCTGGTGGGCGGGGCGGCCGGAACCATGGGGGCGAAGAGGCTAACCGGGCGCAGGGCCGGAGCCGCGACGGCGCCCGCGTATCCTGGCGACATGAAGGATGCAGACCGCGCGCCGGCGCCCTGGCCCTGGCGGGGATCGCGCCCCGGACCGCCCCTGCCCCTGTTCCGGCCGCGCTTCGATCGGCTGGTCCATCCGCCCAGCGGCCGCGAGCTCGAGCGCCTGGTCCTCGAGGCGCCCGACTGGTGCAACGTGGTGGCGCGCACCCCCGCGGGCCGCTTCGTGATGGTGCGCCAGTACCGCTTCGGATCGCGCTCCCTGACCCTCGAGATCCCGGGCGGCATGGTCGACCGCGGCGAGGCTCCGGAGCAGGGCGCCCGGCGCGAGCTGCGCGAAGAATGCGGCTATGCCGCGCCGCGCTGGCAGCCCCTGGGCGCCGTGCAGGCCAACCCGGCGATCCACGACAACCTGCTGCACATGTTCCTGGCGGAGGGCGCCGTGCCGGTCGGCGCGCAGCAGCCGGACGAAGGCGAGGACATCCAGGTGGTCGAGCTGACCCTGGAGGAGCTCGGCGCGGCGATCGCCCGCGGCGAGGTCCGCCATTCCCTGGTGCTGTGCGCCCTGGCCCGGGTGCTCGACCTCTCGGGAAGGGCCTGGGACCCGATCGAGCGCGCAGCCCCCCCCGAGGGCTGAGCGAGCCGGAAAAGCCCCGGCGGCCCGAACCGCGGCCGCCGAGCCCGCCGGCTCGCGGCCCCCTCGCCCGGCCAGGGCCCCCGCCCGGGCGCCTGGGCCCGCCTCCAGCGGAGCCCCGGAACCCTAGAGACCCTCTCTATGGACGGATTCCGCGCGGGCGTTCGCCAGCCCAGGTAGGCGCCCGCGGCGCTCGAGGGCTATCCGCAGGGTCCGGCGCCACCCCCGCGCCCGCACAGGCCGACGACGACTTGTCCAAGCCTCCTCCGGGCCTGCCAATTCACCCGCGCGACCCCCCCCAAATCTCCCGTTTCCTTCCGATTGCGCTTGCCCCTGCCGCGCATGGACGCCACGCTCCAGCACAGACCCGTGGAGCAACGAATCCCTCCGCGGCAAAACCATCCATGGCCACTGGCAAGGGGCTTTCGTACGACTACTCCCTGAGGCTCTACAAGGAAGTCTTCGGCCTCGACCATCTGCACTTCGGGCTCTGGAGCGATTCGGATCCGCGCACGCTGGATGGATTTCGCAGCGCGCAAGATCGCTACGCCGAACGCCTGGCCAGCAAGATTCCGGCCGGCGTGCGGCGGATCCTCGACGTGGGCTGCGGAACCGGTTCCATGAGCCAGCGCCTGCTCGCCGCCGGCTTCGAGGTCGAGCCCATGAGCCCCTGCGAACACCAGGAGAAGCTGGTCAAGGCGCGCCTGGGCAGCGCGGTGCGCTTCCATCGCACGCGCTTCCAGGATTTCCAGCCGGAACGCCCCTATGACCTCGTGCTGATGAGCGAGAGCAGCCAATACGTGCCGCTCGACCAGCTTTTCGGCGCGGCGCGGCGCGCCCTGGCTCCCCGGGGCAGCCTGCTGATCTGCGACTACTTCCGCCACCGCGACGAGCGCTTCTATCGGGCCTGCCACGTCCTGGAGCCGTTCCTCGAGCGCTCCCGCGCGGCCGGCTTCCAGGTCGAGGAGATGGAGGACATCACCGAGCGGGTGCTGCCGACCCTCGAGCTGGGGCGTCAGTACTACGACCGCCTGGGCCCGCCGCTGTTCGAACTGGGCCGCGACTACTTCACCCGCGAGCGCCGCGTGTTGACCTGGTTCGCCAGCAGGCTGTTTGCCAAGCGCCTGGCCAAGCTGCGCCGCTATGTGATGGAGAAGCTGCCCGCCAAGCTGGACCACGAGCGCTTCCGCCGCGAGGTCACCTACCGCACGTACCGCTTCAGGATCGACTGATCCGAGCCTTGGGCAGGGGGCGGCGACCGCGCCGGCGAGCGCGGATCGGCCCGGGCCTGCGCGACCCCGGGCCTGCGGCGCCCCGGACCCAAGCGGGAGTCCAGCAGCGGTAGTCCAGCAGCGGGAGGCGAGCCGGGCGGGACCAGGCCGGAAGAGGCTGCGGCGCCGGACCGCCACCCGACCGTGCCTCCCGGTGCGCGCGGTCCGTCCCGCTCGCCGGTGGGCTCGCCGGCCTGTGTCCCGGCGCCGCGATCCAGCCGGCTGCCCCAGCCCCCCGCCTTCCCGGAGCCGCGGGGCGCCAAGCCGAGCCGCCGCGCCGGCCGGCCTCGCTACCATGCCGCGCCGCCCCGCGCCCCCGCACCGTGTCCCCCATGCGCCCTCCCCGTTCTCCGCGCTTTGCCGCGCTCGCCCTGGCCCTGGCCCCGGCCCTGTGTCTGGTCGCTTGTCAAGCCTTCGATGCCCCGTCGCCGGCGGAGGTCGGCCTGTGGCCCGATGCGGCCGGATCGACGCGCAACGACATGCTCGCCAAGCTGCTCGACGAGGGCTGGGAAGGCTATCTCCGGGCGCACCCGGAGTTCGCTTCGTACCTCGGGGACGCGCGCTTCAACGGCCAGCTGACCAACCGCACCCCGGAAGCCAAGGAGGCGCGCCGGGCCGAGCTGTGGGGACTGCAGGAGCGTTTCAAGGCCCTCGACCAGACCAAGCTCGACGGCGAGGACCAGCTCAGCGCCCGCCTGTTCGGCGAGCTGATCCAGGAGGAGCTGGACGAGCTGACCCGCGGGCTCGACGAATGGAGCGTCGACCCTCTGGGCGGCCCGCAGGCCGAGCTGCTCTCCCGCGCGGTCGATCAGCCGGCCCGCACCGCCCGCGAGCGCGAGCAGCTGCTGGAGCGCTGGTCGACGATGGCCCTGGTGATCCGCCGTCAAGGCGATGCCCTGCGCCGCGGCCTATCGCGCGGCCACGTGGCGCCCGCGGTGCTGGTCGACAAGACCATCGCCCAGATCGATCGCATCCTGGGCACGCCCTACTGGGACAGCCCGCTGCTGGTTTCGGCCGCGGCCGGCGGCCGCTGGGTGCCCCTGGGCAACGAAGAGACCGAGACCCTGGCCGGGATCGCATCCCGCGAATACGGCGACGGGCGCAAGCAGGACCTGCTGCGGCGCGTCAACCAGCGCTTCCTGCGCGGCGATCTGCGCGCGCTCGGCACGCGCATCCTGATCCCCGCCAAGAACGACACGCTGGAGCCGGACGAGCGCGGACGCTTCCTGGGCGCCGTCTACGATCGGATCGAGCTCGAGATCTACCCGGCGTTGGCCTTCTATCGCAGCTTGCTCGAGCGCGAGATCCGACCGGTCGCGCGCAGCGACGAGAAGACCGGCCTGGTCTGGTTGCCCGGCGGGGCGGCCCTGTACGCCGAGCTGGCGCGCTACCACACCGGGCTGCCCAAGACGCCCCAGGAGATCCACGGCTACGGCCTGGGCCGGCTGGACGCCATCAACCGCGAGATGGTGCAGCTCGCCGAGCGCCTGTGGGGCACGCGCGACTTCGCCGCCCTGCGCGCCAAGGTCGAGGGCGATCCCGCGCTCTACTTCCAGAGCGGCGCCGAGATCCTGGCCAGCGCCCAAGCGGCCCTGCGACGCGCCGAATTGGCCGTTCCGGCCGTGTTCCGCGACCTGCCGGCGGCGCGCTGCCTGGTGACCGAGATCCCGGCTCACGAAGCGCCCGACAGCACCACGGCCTACTACCAGCCGCCGAGCCTCGAGCGCGGCCTGCCCGGGCGCTACTACGTCAACACCTTCGCGCCGAACACGCGCCCGCGCTACGAGGCCGAAGCCCTGGCCTTCCACGAGGCGGTGCCGGGCCATCACACGCAGATCGCCATCGCCGCCGAGCGCGGCGACCTGCCCGCCTTCCGGCGCCATCTGGGCTCGACGGCCTACGTCGAAGGCTGGGCCCTGTACGCCGAGGAGCTGGCCGACGAGCTCGGCCTCTACAGCGACGACCTGCAGCGCCTCGGCAAGCTCTCCTACCAGGCCTGGCGCGCCGCACGCCTGGTGGTCGACACGGGCCTGCACAACGACGGCTGGAGCCGTGCCCAGGCGCTGGCCTTCATGCGCGAACACACCCTGCTGAGCCAGGCGAACATCGAGAACGAGGTCGATCGCTACATCGCCTGGCCCGGCCAGGCCCTGGCCTACGAGCTCGGCGCCGCCGAGATCAAGAAGCTGCGCGCCACCGCCAAAGCCAGCCTGGGAGCGGGTTTCTCCCTGGCGGATTTCCACCGCGAGGTCCTGCGCCACGGCGCCCTGCCGCTGCCGCTCCTGGGCGAACAGATCGATCGCTGGATCCTGGCGCGCTGACAGGCTGAGAAAAGAAATCGACTCGGGCTGCGCCCGAGCAGACATACCAGCCTGTCAGCATGCCTTTGGGCCGCCATCCGGCGGCCGCAGCGGCTGGGATCGTCGCTGCGCGCCGATTCTTTCCCAGCCTCTGAGGCAGGCTGAGAAAAGAAATCGACTCGGGCTGCGCCCGAGCAGACATACCAGCCTGTCAGCATGCCTTTGGGCCGCCATCCGGCGGCCGCAGAGGCTGGGATCGTCGCTGCGCGCC
>JBIKLM010000277.1:0-5908 GCA_044359835.1 Planctomycetota bacterium | reverse complement strand
GACCCGCGCCCACGCCGCGCCCCTGTCCTTTTGCTCCCCTCCGCCTCCCCGATGCAGCGCTTCGCCCACAAGCACGTCCTCGTCACCGGCGCCGGCACCGGCATCGGCCAAGCGATCGCCCAACGCCTGGCCTCCGAAGGCGCCGCTGTGAGCCTGGCGGGCCGGCGCCGCGAGCCGCTCGAAGCGACCCGCGCGCGCATCGCCGCCGCCGGCGGCCGCGCCCAGGTGGTGCCCTTCGACGTGGCCCAGCGCGCCGCCGTGCGCGCCGGGGTCGAAGCGGCCGCCCGCGGCTTCGGCCCCCTGCACGCCCTGGTGGCCAACGCGGGCATCGGCGGCCCCAACCAGGACGGCCCCCAGGACCGCTTCGAGGAGCTGGTGCGCACCAACCTGCTCGGCTCCTACCAGAGCGCCCGCGCGGCCCTCGAGCACCTGGCCCCCGGCCCGGGCCCGCGGCACTTGCTGTTCATCGCTTCGATCCTGGCCCGCATCGGCGTCGGCGGCTACACCGGCTATTGCGCCTCCAAGGCGGCCCTGCTCGGGCTGACCCGCTCCCTGGCCATGGAGCTGGCCCCAGAGGCGATCCAGGTCAACGCCCTGTGCCCCGGCTGGGTCGACACGGACATGGCCCGCCAGGGCATCGAAGGCTTCGCCGCCGCCACCGGCCAGAGCTTCGAACAGGCCAAGGCCAGCGCCATGGCCCAGGTGCCCCTGGGCCGCATGGCCAGCCCCGAGGAGGTCGCCGCCCTGGCGGCCTACGCCCTCTCCGACGAAGCCCGCGGCCTGACCGGCCAAGCCCTGGACCTCAACGGCGGCGCCTGGATGGGCTGACGGGCGGAGGCGCGATCGGCTCGGGCGCAGCCCGAGTCGATTTTTTCCTCAGCCTGTCAGGGCTGCGGCCGCTTCGACTTGAGCCAGAACTTCATGTGCCGGGCAAAGCTCTTGACCGGCTGATCCGCCCGGCCGATGCCCTCCAGGTATTCGATGTGTTTCTTCATGTCGAGGGCCCAGCCTTCGACGCGGGAAAACTGCTGTAGCAGGCCATCTGCGGACGCGATCAGGTCCGTGTCGATGGCAAGTCGGTGAGAAGTGCCCCTTTCTTGGGCCTGACGGTAGACGGCCAAGACCGCCTCGAAATGGCGTGTTGGGGTCAGGCTAGCGGCCATTTCGAGACAACCGCGGTGTAGGTCCATCCACGGCCCCGCGGGGTCGAGCGCTGAGATCATCGCGGATGACAGTGCCTTCTGGTCTCTTGCACGGACTTGCCATCCCGTGCGACCCGGAACCACCAAGTCCGGCAACCCGCCGATGGAGCTGGCGATCATCGGCAGCCCGACCTGCAAAGACTCGTAGCAGGAGAGGGGGGAGTTCTCGACCCATATGGAAGGCAGGGCCAGGGCGCAGGATTCCAGCATCAAGCCATCAATTTCAGCGTGCGGAACCTTCCCGCGAAGGATCCGAGCGGCGTCGAGCCCCAGATCGCCGCAAAGAGCAACCAGCGACTCCCGCAGGGGGCCATCGCCAGCGATGAAGAGTTCCGCGTCCGGATGGGCAGACAGAACCTCTGGCCAAGCCCGAATCAGGAATTCGATGCCCTTCTCGCGGACCAGTCGCCCGGCGAAGAGGATGCGCTTGGATGAGGGTCTTTGGTCTCGAGGCGGGCGGACCTTGCTGCAGGAATAGGGAATCCTGTGGACGGGCTCGAGCCCGTGGCGAGCCGCTAGGCCCTGGAAGAAGACGCTTGGGGAGATCCAAGCTTCGCAGGTTCGGCGGAGCGCATCGGCCCGCAAGCGGGTCGACGTCAGGATCCTGCCATCGTAAGGGTAGTTCCGTTCACAGCTGTGCTGGGCGCATTTGGCTCCGACACCCCCCTCACACACTTGGCCGTCGCCATGCACAAGCCACGAATTGGCGCACAGAAGCCCCGCGTCGTGGATGGTCTGGACCGTTGGAATACCCAGTTGCGCTAGCCTCGCGACCAGCGTGACCGAGAAGCTGTGCAGGTTGTGGAGGTGGATCAGGTCAGGTTTGAATTCACCGCAGAACTCGACGAAAGCGGACTCGAGCGGTCCGTCGCTGAGCAGCGCGCCGCCGTCCCAGTCCGGTCGACGTACGACCCGCGCCTCCGGCGTGCTCGTCGATGCGGCGGAGCTGCTGGCGAAGAGGCCCACGATGTGGCCCGCCTCCCGCAGACGAGCGCTCAGGTCGTGCAGATAGACCTCGGCCCCCCCGACTCGATCGGCAAAGGTATTGACTTGGAGAACTCGCATGGGGAGCGCTGGGGGGCGACCGCGGGATGGGCTCGGGGGGGAAAGATTCTGGCACCGGGTCGCCACCCATCGGCCGACCCGGGTCGCCCAGGATATGCTCTGGGACCGGATGCGCATTTGCCTGGTCGTCCATGGCTTCCCCCCCCATGAGCTCGCGGGGGTCGAGGCCTACACGCTTGGCTTGGCCCGGGCCTTGGCGGCCCGGGGCGAGCGCGTCGAGGTATTGGCCCTGTGCCGCGACCGGGGCCTGCCGGACCGCTCCCTGAGGCGCCAGGAGCGCGATGGCTTCGCGCTGCACTGGCTCAACAGCCTGCGGGACCCCAAGGACCCCGCCGAGGCCCTGGAGCCGCCCGGTCTGGCGGAGCGCTTCGGGCAGTTCCTCGATCGCGAGCAGCCCGAGGTCGTGCACTTCCAGCACGTGGTCAAGCTCGGCCTGGGGCTGATCGAAGCGGCTCTGGAGCGGCGCATCCCGACGCTCTACACGGCCCACGACTACTTCCCGGTCTGCCATCGCATCAGCCTGCTGCGGCCCGACCTCCAGCGCTGCGCGACCCTCGGCCAGCCGGCCCAATGCACCCGCTGCGACCTGGCCCTCGGCTGGCTCAACCGCCAGCCGGGCCTCGGGGACTATCAGCTGGGCGTGCGCCCGGAGATGCTGGCGCCGGAGGCGGCGCGCGGGCTGGCCGCGATCCTCGCGGGCCAGCCCGAGCAGGGGCCCCTGCCGGTCGCCGAGTGGGAGGCGGCTCTGGTGCGGCGCTACGACCTCGATCTGCGCCGCTCCCAGGTCTTCGGCCGGCTGGAGCGCATCCTGGCGCCCACCGAGTTCCTGGCCCGGCAGCTGGCCGCCGGTGGCCTCGATCCCGCGCGCATCCGCCATCTGCCCTACGGCATCGAGGTGCGCGGGCTGACCGAGCTGCCCGCGCCGAATCCCGCGGGGCGGGCGTTGGTGGTCGGCTATGTCGGCAGCGCCACCAAGCACAAGGGCGTCGATGTGCTGCTCGAGGCCTTCGCGCGTTTGCAGGCGGACCCGGCGCGCCGCGGGCGGTTCGCGCTCGAACTGTTCGGAGATTCGACCGATCGGGTCTTCGTCGAGGCCCTCGAGCGCCGCGCCCGCGAGCTGGGAGCGATCTGGAACGGCGCCTACGATCCGAGCCAATTGCCGGCCGTCCTTGGCCGCCTGGACCTGCTGGTGGTGCCCTCGATCTGGGTCGAGAACCAACCGCTGGTGATCCGCGAAGCCTTCGCCGCGCGGCGGCCGGTGGTGGCCAGCCGGGTGGGCGCCCTGCCGGAGAGCGTGCGGGACGGCATCGACGGGCTCTTGTTCGAGCCCGGCGACGCCGCGGATCTGGCCGCCACCCTGGCGCGGCTGCTCGACGAGCCGCAGCTGTACGGGCGCCTGCAGCGCGGCATCCCCGCGGTCAAGACCTCGGCCCAGCAGGCCGACGAGCTGCTGGCGGAGTACCGGAGCCTGATCGCCGCATCGCCGCCGCGCAGCGACCTCGCCTGGAGCCGCGAGCTGCCGCACCTTGGGCCCTTGGCGGAGCGCCACGCCGCCCTTTCCGGGCTGCCCCTGCGCGACCTGTTCGCCCAGAGCCTGGCGGGCCTCGAGCGCCTGCGCGGGCTGTTCGGGCTCGAGCCCCAGACGGCCCCCGAGCTGCTCGCGGGCGCCTTCGGCCCGCGCAGCCGCATCCAGGAGCTGCTGCGCGACCAGGCGGCCGAACTCGAGCACCTGCGCTCGGCCCTGCAAGGCCGACAGTCCGCGGAGGGCCACCTCGAGCGCGAAAACCGCTATCTGCGCGAGGAACTCGAGAGCCGCTCGGCCGAGCTGGCCGCCCGTGCGCGGCAGGTCGAGCAGCTCGACGCCGAAAAGCGCCGCGAGCGCGACTGGCTCGACGGCCTGATCGGCGCTCTCGAGCGCGAGCGCGACTGGCTCAAGGGCCAGATGGCGGGCCTCGAGTCCGAGCGCGATTGGCTGCGCGGCCAATGGACCGCCCTGCAAAAGGAGCGCGACTGGCTGAAGGGCGAGGTCGATTCCCGCGAGGCGGAGCTGGTCTGGCGCCGCGGCCAGGTGCAGGACTTCGAGCGCGCCTTGGGGGAGCGCGAGGCCGCTTCGAAGGACATCGCCCTGCACCTCGCCGAGCTGCAGAACCGCCTGAGCGCCGCGGCCCTGGAAGAACAGGAGCGCCAGGCCCTGGCCTCGAGCCTCAGCGCCGCCCAGGGCGAGGCCCAGGCGGCCCGCCGGGCGATCGAACAGGCCGCGCTGCGCTCCGCGGATCTGCTCGGGCGCTTGGGCGCTGTGCTCGGCCGCGGTCCGGCGGCCGGGGCGGTCTCCGCCGGTAGGGACGGAGCGGGCTCGCCAGCGCTCCCCGGGGCGGATGCCTGGCCCAGCCTGCTCGCGGAACTGGAGGCCGGGCTGGTCGAGATCGAGCGCGAGCTGGCCTGGCGGCGCGAGCAGATGGCCGCGGCCTCCGCGGAGCTCGGCGGCGGCGCGCGGCGCTGGCTGGCCGGGGCCGCCGGCCGGCGGCTGGCCGACTGGAAGCACCTGGGTCAGCCCGGGCAGCCCGGCCCGGCCGACGGCGGGGGAGGAGCCTCCCGATGACGCTGCCGGTCTCCGTGGTCATGCCGAGCCTGTTCGACCCGGACATGCTGGCCCGGCACTTGCCGGTGCTGCGCGAGGAGTTCCTGCGCCGCGCCGCGGGCGACGAGCTCGTGCTGGTGGACGACACGGGCAGCGGGCAGCTCGCGCCCTTCGCCGCCGAGGTCTGCCCCTGGGCGCGGCTGGTCGTCAATCCGCGCAACCTGGGCTTCGCCGGCGCGGCGCGGGCCGGGGCCCTGGCCGCCGGCCATGGGCTGCTGTTCCTGATGAACCCCGACATCCGCGTGCGCCCGGGTTTCCTCGAGCCGCTGATCGCGGCCCTCGGAGACCCCAAGGTGCACAGCGCCGTGCCGCGCATCCTGCTGCACGGGGAGGCCGAGCGCATCGAGTCCGTGATGGAGATCGACCAGCGCGAGGAGCTGCACTTCGTGCGCCAGCGCGGGCTCGAAGGCCAAGCCCGGAGTTTCGAGCAGGGTGAGTTCCCGGTGGCCTACGGCGTGGGCGGGGCCCTGCTGCTGCGGCGCGACGACTTCCTGGCCCAGGGCTTCGATCCGCTCTACGAGCCCTTCTACCACGAGGACACGGACCTGGGCCTGTGCGCCTGGCGGCGCGGCCTCAGCGTGCGCTACGTGGCCGCCGCGCTGGTCGAGCACCACCATCGCAGCACGATCAAGAAGCGCATCCCGTCCGAGTTCGTGCGCGCCGTGATCGAGCGCAACCTGTTCCTGCTGCAGTGGAAGTTCCTCGACCATCCCGCCGAACAACAGCGCCACCTCGAGGTGCTCTACCGCTACGCCCTGGACGCCTACCAGCGCGACCAGCGCGACGAACTGACCTGGCTGCTGCTGGCCCTCGACCGCCTGGAAGCCCTGGCCCGCTCGCGGGCCGCCCTACCCCCGGCGGTGCGCGATTTCCACCAGGTGCGCACCTTCGCCCGCCCCTTCCCACCCCCGAGCGCCGATTGAGCGCCGCGCCGGCGCGCGCAGCCGGGCTCCCCGGCGGCCCCCGCGGGCAGGGTCGCTGCGACTTTGGCCCCTCTAACCCC
>JBIKLM010000276.1:0-5919 GCA_044359835.1 Planctomycetota bacterium | reverse complement strand
CCGCGCCCCGCATTCGTCCTCGAGGTCGAGGGGTTGGCCGTGCATTTCGACACGGAAGACGGCCTGGCGCGGCCCGTCGACGGGGTCAGCTTCACCCTGGCGCCGGGCGAGACGCTCGGCCTGGTGGGGGAGTCGGGCTGCGGCAAGAGCGTGACCTCCCTGTCGATCCTGGGCCTGATCCCGCGCCCCCCCGGGCGCATCGCCGCCGGGCGGATCCTGTTCGAGGGCGAGGACTTGGTGAGCGCGGGCGAAAAACGGCTGCGCCGGCTGCGCGGGCGCCGCCTGGCGATGATCTTCCAAGAGCCCATGACGGCCCTCAATCCGGTGCTGCCGGTGGGCGAGCAGGTGGCCGAGCCGCTGCGCCTGCACCTGGCCCTGCCGCGGGCCGAAGCGCGCCGCCGGGCGATCGAGCTGCTCGCCCAGGTGGGCATCCCGGCCCCCGAGCAGCGCGTGGACTCCTACCCCCACGAGCTGTCGGGCGGCATGCGCCAGCGGGTCATGATCGCCATGGCGATCGCCTGCGATCCGGCCGTGCTGATCGCCGACGAGCCCACGACCGCCCTGGACGTGACCATCCAGGCCCAGATCCTCGAGCTCTTGCGTTGC
Source organism: Planctomycetota bacterium (assembly GCA_044359835.1). Taxonomy (GTDB): domain Bacteria; phylum Planctomycetota; class UBA1135; order UBA1135; genus JBIKLM01. Next base: position 5,313 of record JBIKLM010000276.1, on the reverse strand, counting down.
CTGCAGCAGCAGCGCGGCATGGCGATGCTGCTGATCACCCACGACCTCGGGGTCGTCGCCCAGAACGCCCAGCGGGTGCTGGTGATGTACGCCGGCAAGCTGGTCGAGAGCGCCCCGGTCGCGCGCCTGTTCGCGGCTCCGGGCCATCCCTACAGCGTCGGGCTGCTGCGCTCCCTGCCCGAGCTGGCGCGGCCCGGGGAGCCCCTGGCCACGATCCCCGGGCAGGTGCCGCCGCCGACCCGCTTCCCGAGCGGTTGCCGTTTCCGGACCCGTTGTCCCCTGGCCCGCGAGCGCTGCGCCCAGGAGGAGCCGCTGCTGCGGCCCCACCCGCAAGCCCCCGAGCAGTGGGTGGCCTGCCACTTCCCCGAGGAGGCCTGTCCTTGGTGAGCCCGGCGCCCAACCGCGGTCCTGCGGGGCCCGTGGCCCCGCCGCTGGTCGCCCCGCTGCTGGCGGTGCGCGGCTTGACCCAGCGGTATGCCCAGACCCGCGGGCTGCTGCGCCGTCCGGCCGGCAGCGTGACCGCCGTGGACCAGGTCAGCTTCGACATCTGGCCCGGCAGCACCCTGGCCTTGGTGGGGGAGTCGGGCTGCGGCAAGACCAGCGTGGGCCGCGCCCTGCTGCGGCTGGTGGAGCCCAGCGCCGGGCAGGCCTGGTGGCGCCCGGATCCGGCCCAGCCCGGCGTGGACCTGTTGGCCCTCGATGGGCGCTCCCTGCGCCGACTGCGACCGGAGCTCCAGATCGTGTTCCAGGACCCCTACGCCTCCCTGAACCCGCGCCGCACGGTGGGGCAGGCCCTGGGCGAGCCCCTGCATGTGCACCGCGGCCACCGCGGCGCGGACCTCGAGCAGCGCGTGGCGGCCCTGCTCGGCCGCGTGGGGCTCGACCCGGGGGCCGCCGGCCGCTACCCCCACGAGTTTTCGGGCGGCCAGCGCCAGCGCATCGGCATCGCCCGGGCCCTGGCCCTCGAGCCGCGCTTCCTGGTCTGCGACGAAGCCGTCAGCGCCCTGGATGTCTCGGTCCAGGCCCAGGTGCTGAACCTGCTCTCGGCGCTGCAGGCCGAGCTGGGGCTCTCCTATCTGTTCATCTCCCACGACCTCAGCGTGGTGCGCCACCTGGCCAGCCGGGTGGCGGTCATGTACCTGGGCCGCTTGGTGGAGCTCGCCGAGCGCGAGGCGCTCTTCTCCGCGCCCCTACACCCCTACACGCGCGCGCTGCTCTCCGCCGTGCAGCGCCCGGACCCGCGCCGGAGCAACGAGCGCATCGTGCTGCATGGCGAGGTGCCCTCGCCCGCGAATCCACCCAGCGGCTGCGCTTTCCATCCGCGCTGCCCGCTGGCCGAAGCGCGCTGCCGGGTCGAGCGCCCGGAGCTGCGCCTGGTCGCCGGGAGCCAGGTCGCTTGCCACCTGGTGTGAGCGGGCCCGCAGCGCCCGTTGACTCGCCCGGTCCTGCGCGGCGGGGGGGAGCGGGGCCGCAAGCGGGCTCGGCCCGCGTCGGTTCGATTCAGCCCGGCGCGCCCGCTTCCGGCGGACGGACGCCGCGCACGCCGTACTGCGAGGTGAGCAGGTCCCAGAGCTGCTCGAAATCGTCGACCACATGGTCCGGCTCGATGCTGCCGGTCGGGTCGGCGTGTTTGCTGGCGCGCCGGGCCCAGACCGTGATCATGCCGATCTTCTTGGGCGGCGCCACGTCGTGGGCCAGGTTGTCGCCCACGTACATCGAGCGCTCCGGCTCGAGGCGCAGGTCCGCCAGGGCGGTCTGGTACAGCTTGGGGTTGGGCTTGCTGATGCCGATCTGGTCGCTGATGAAGACCCCATCCATGTCCAGGTAGGGGAGCAGCCCGAGGCGCACGATCTTTTCGGCCTGTTTGACCGTCCAGCCGTGGGTGATGATCCCGCGCCGCAGGCCCGCGTCGCGCAGGTTGCGCAAGAGCGGGATCACGTCGGGGAACGGCTTGAGCTCGCGGAATTTGGTGTCGTGGTAGGCGGCCACCCCGGCGGCCACGATCAAGGCCGGGTTGATGCGCGCCAGGGACGCCGGCCGCAGCCGCTGCAGGAGCTTGTCGAAGTGGCTGTCGTAGTTGCTGCCGAACTCGGCGATGACCTCGTCCAGTTCTGTGCGCACCACGGCCTCGGAAACCCCGAGCCCCGCCTCGATCATGGCCCGCACCGCGTTGTTGCGCGCCCGCCGGGCGAACTCGGTGGTCGAGAACAGCGTGTCGTCCAGGTCGAAGAAAACGGCGTCGAGGGTGCCCATGGGGCTTCCATCCTGCAACGCCGCGGGCTCAGCCCGAAGGCCCGAGGCCGGTTCGAGGAGCGCCCCTGGGCCGCGCCTCGCGCGCCGCAGCAGCTGGGAGCTCCGCGCAGGCCCGGCGCCTCGGGGCTGGAGGCTGGGCGACGGGCGGCCGGTGGGGGCCCCCTCTAGCCGGCAGGCCCCTGGCCGCGACCCCTGCGCGGGGTTTGGGGCCGCGGAGCCTCGAGCCCTGTTGCCTGGATTCCTGTGCCTCGATTCGCGCGCCGAGCAGCCGCGCGCCGAGCAGCCGAGGATCCCGGTCCACAGCGCCTTGGCCGCGGGGAGGGCGCCTCAGCTCCCGGAAAAGCGCGCGGCCGGCTCCCAGGGGGGAGCCGGCCGCGCGAGTTGGCGATGGCGGGCGGTGGCGCCTGCGGGTGCGGCCCGCGGCGTCGATCGCCGGCCCTGGCGCCGCCAGGGCGCTCGGGTCAGCGCAGCTGGGTGACCTCTTCGCGGATGTCGGTGACCTTGGCCCGCATCAGGATCATCAGGCTGTTGCGCTCATCGCTCGAGCCCTCCTGCTTGAAGAAGAAGCCCACCAGCGGGATGTTGGCCAGCCAGGGGACCTCGGCGCGGCGCTCGACGGTGCTGATGCGCGACAGACCGCCGATCAGGATCGTGCCGCCGTCCGGGATGTGCGCGGTGGTCTTGAGGCTGGCGGCCTCGAGCTCCGGGAGCACGAACTCGACCGGCGAACCGACCGAGTTGGCCAGGTTGGTGGCGAAGGGCCGCAGGGCCACGATGCGCGCCACGGTGGGCTGGACCTCGAGGGTCAGGTGCTGGCGGTCGTGGGAGACGATCGGAGTCACCTGCAGGGAGACGCCTTCGCTGAGCACGTTGATCACCGGGTCGGCGATCGAGATACCCGTGGCGACCTCCACGTCGAAGTCCTGCACGTAGGCGCGCTGATTGACCACCGAGACCGCCGCGGTCTGGGAGTTGTAGACCGAGACCGTCTGGGTGTTGACGATCTGGATCTTGCTGGTCTTCTCGATCGCGGTCAGCAGGAAGTTGAGGTTGGCGTCGTCGAGGATGTTGAACTCCGCCGTCAAGCCGCCGACCGTGGACAGGGCGTTGCCCAGGGGGGTCTTGAAGTAGTTGGAGGTCGAGGCCTTGAAGTCGCCGTCGCCACCGTCGTCGTAGTAGAAGCCCGCGGAGGGGTTGCCGGCCTGGTTGCCGTTCTGGGTGCCGCTGCCGCCGTTGTCGAGTCCCAGGGAGGCGTCGTCCTCGAGTCCGTTGGTGACGTCGTCCAGGTCGGTGAAGGGCGCGCCCGGGTTGTCGAGGCCGCGCCAGTCGATGCCGATCTCCTGCAGGTAGTTGTCGGCCACGCGCAGGAAGCGCGTGTCGATCGTCACGATCATCGAGTTGAAGCGGCGCAGCTCCTCGAGGAAGCGATCGATCTCCTTCTGGACCTCGCCGGTGTGGCGCACGATCAGGGTCGTGTCGTTGTAGGCGTTGATCGACACGCCTTCCTGCTCCCAGGTGGCCGGGCGCACATTGCTCTTGACCAGCTCGGTCAGGGCGTCCGAGTCCTGCCGGACCGTCGGATCGGCCAGGCCGCCGAAGGGGCCGCCGCCATCGTCGTCCTCGAGGTCTTCGAACAGGCGCAGGCGGTCGAGGCGCGGGGCCGCGAAGTTCGGCAGAGCCAGGGTCAGGTCCGAGATGTCGTGGTTGACCAGGCTCAGCTCGCCGCGGGCCTTCTCGGCCGTGGTGAAGAACACGGCGCCGAGCTGCACGTTCCAGACCACCGCTTCGCCCGCCTGATTGGCGATGATGTCCAGCAGGTCCTGCATGCCGATCGAGTTGCCGAAGGGCAGGTCGAACACCACGCCCTCCGACAGGGCCGCTTCCTCGGCGGCCGGGTCGACCACGATGTCTAGGCCGCTGACGGCCTTGAGCTGGGTGATCACCTCGGTGAGGCTCTCGACCTCCCGCACGATCAGGCCCGGCAGGCGCGTCTGGCGGATCTGCTGGCGCAGGTTCTCGTCCGCCGGGTCGCTGGAGGCCGATTCGCTGGAGTCCGTGCGGCGCTTGCGCAGTTCGGTCAGGCGCTCCCACTCGTCCACGGAGGGCAGCTCGAGCACGCCCGTGATCGGGACGGTCAGGTTGTCGAGGGACAGGTTCCACTCCTGGAAGCGCTCGCGCTTCGAGGCGATGAAACGGGTGTTGGAGCGCTCCAGGCCGGCCTGGAAGGCCGCGTCGCGGATCTCCATGGCCTTTTCATTCTTCGGGTCCAGGCGCAGCACGCGCTCGGCGAAGGTGCGCGAGGTGTCGAAGGCCTCGGCGTCGAAGGCCGCCACGGCCTGGGCCAGCAGCGAGTCGATGCGCGCCCGATCCAGCTCGGCCTTTGCACGCTCCTCGGCGCGGATCCGCTCGGTGGTCTCGCGCTCGGCCGTCAGGCGGGCTTCTTCGCGGGCCTTTTCACGGCCGGCGCGGGCTTCGCTCAGGAGGCGCGGGGCGTCCTGGTCCACGCCCTCCCAATCGATCGCCACCGGAGCCCAGCGCACGTAGTCGTTGGCCAGCGAGAACTCCTGGATGGCGGCCTCGAAGTCGCCGCGCTCCATGGCCAGCTTGCCCTTCTCGAGGTTCTCCTTGGCCGCGGAGCGCAGCTGCTGGATCTTGACCTCCGTGGCCGAGCCGAGGTCCTCGGTCAGCAGCGTGTATTGGCTGTTGCCGTCGCCCATCAGGGCGCGCACTTCGGCCAGCTTGCGATGGATGTCCGCGTTGTCCGGGGCGATCGACAGCGCCAGCTGGAGCTGTTTTTCGGCCTCGGCGAAGTCGGTCCGAGCGATGCGCTCCTCGGCCAGGTCGAGGTAAGCCGCGACCAGGACCTGGTTCTTCTGAGCCTGCAGGTTCAGCAGCTGCGCCTCGCGGGCCAGGAAATCTGCGTCGTTCTGGCTGCTCCCTTGGTCGCTCGCTCCCGGACCGGAGCCGCTCGGCGGGGCCTGCACATCGCCGCCAGCGGGCAGCTCCGGTTGGCTGCGGCAGGAGGTGCCCGCGATCAGGCAGAGGGACAGGGCGATACCG
>JBIKLM010000275.1:0-5925 GCA_044359835.1 Planctomycetota bacterium | reverse complement strand
GGTTTCGAAGGTTTCCCGGCCCTGGGCGTGTGTTTCGGCCCCGTGGTCACGGCGGTCTCGCCCCAGTCCGAGCTGCGCGGCACGTTCTCGTGGGCGCGCACGGCCTTCCACGAGTTCACCCACGTGATCCACCTGGGGCTCAGCCACAACCGCTGCCCGCGCTGGATCACCGAAGGACTGGCCACCTGGGAGGAGGTGCGCCGCCGCCCGGCCTGGACCCGCAACATGCGCCGCGACCTCTTGGACGCCCGCGCCAACCAGGAGGTCTTCCCGTTGCGCGAGCTCAACGGCGCCTTCCGCGGCCCGCGCATCGTATTCGGCTATTACCAGGGCGGGCTGCTGTGCGAGCTGCTGATCGAGGATTTCGGCTTTCCCTCGATGCTGCGCCTGCTGGAGGCCTTCGATCGCGGGGCGGACCTGGATCAGGCCATGCGCGAGGTCTTCGACCTGACGCCCGAGCAGATCGACGTGCGTTTCCTCGAGTTCGTCGATCGCCAGATCGCCGGTCTGGCCGTCGAACCCAACTGGAATCCCGAGCGAGCCGCCTGGCTGCGCCTCGGTCTCGAGGAGACGCCTCCAGAGGCGGCGGCCGAGCAGGCGCCCTGGGCCGAATCGTGGTGCACCTTGGCCTGGAGCGCCTTCCAACAGGGCAAGCGCGTCGACGCCGAGGCGGCCCTGCGGGTGCTCTCGGAAGCCGGGCTCGAGCCCCTGCGGGCCCAGGCGCTGCGCGGCCACCTGGCCCTCGCGAGCCGCGATCTCGAGCTGGCCAGCCAGCGCTTCGGGCGCTTCTTCGAAGCCGGTGGAGAGGACTTCTTCGCGCGCCTTGCCCTGGCGGAGCGCGAGTTCAAGGCCGGGCGGGAGGAGCGCGCGCAGGAGCACCTGGAGCGCGCCGAGGCGGCCTTCCCCGGGTTCCCACAGGCCGAGTTGTCGGCCGAGCTGGCCCAGGCGCGGCTGCACCAGGCGGCCGGCCGAAGCGAGCCGGCGCTGGCGGCCAAGGCGCGCTGGCTGGATTGGAACGCGGACGCTCTGGCCGTGCGCTTGGACGTGGCCCGCGCGCTGGTCGCCAGCGGTCGGCACGACGAAGCGGCGCAGCGTTTCGAGGAGGCCATCGAGATCGATCCGTTCCTGCGCGCCTTGCACATCGATTTCGGGCGTTGCCTGCTCGAGCTCGGGCGCTGGTCCGAGGCACGGCGCGAGTTCCTGGCCGCCCAGCGGGTCCCCGCCGAGCTCGATGGCGATGAGCTCGGGCCCCTGGAGGGCGCCCTGCTGGCCGAGCTGGCGGCCCTCGAAGGCCAGGCGCTCTTGGGGCTCGGGCAGCCCGAGGAGGCCGAGGCCCAGCTGGCGCGCGCTTTGGCGGCCGATCCGGGCGCGGCGGAGGCCAAACGCCTGCGGGCGGCCCTGGAGGCCGCGCGATGAGCCGTTTCCTGGTCTTCGACGGCGTCGACGGCGCCGGCAAGAGCACCCAGGCCGCGCGCCTCGCGGAGCGCCTGTGCCAGCAGGACCCGCTGCCGCTGTTGCTGCGCGAGCCGGGCAGCACGGCCCTGGGCGAGGCGCTGCGCGAGCTGCTCCTGCATCGCGAGCTCGGGCTGTCCGCGGGCAGCGAAGCCCTGCTGTTCGCCGCGGCCCGACGCCAGCTGCTCGAGCAGAAGGTCGCGCCCGCCCTGGCCCGCGGGCAGAGCGTGGTCTGCGACCGCTTCCACGCCTCGACCTTCGCCTACCAGGGCTTCGGCCGGGGCGGCGACCCCGGGCAGATCCTGGCGCTGCTCGAGGCCTGGGCCGGGACTCCGGCGCCCGACATCGAGCTGATCCTGTGGCTCGAGCCCCGGCTGGCCGCAGAGCGCCGCGGGCGCCCCAGCGATCGCATCGAGGCCCTGGGGCTCGAGTTCCAGGAGCGCGTGGCGGAAGGCTATCGGCGGTATGCGGAGCAAAATCCGCGCGCCGTGCTGATCGACGCCCGCGGCAGCCCGGAGGAGGTCGAGCAGCGCGTGCTCGCCTGCCTGGCCGGGCGCCTGGGCGGCGAATTCGGATCCCTGCGGGGGGTGGGCCCGTGGAGCTGATCCGCCCGCTCGGGCACGCCGGCCTGATCCAAGACCTGTGGCGCGCCGCGGCGGCCGGTCGGCTCGGGCACGCGCTGCTCTTCGAAGGCCCCCAGGGCATCGGCAAATTCGTGGCCGCGCGCTGGTTCGCTCAGGGCCTGCTGTGCCAGCGCGGGCCGCTCTCCGGCCTGGGCGCACAGGAGCCCTGCGGTGTCTGCCCGGGATGCAAGAAACTGGCCTCCGGCGGCTATATGGGCAATCACCCGGATTGCCTGGTGATCGACCGGGCGGCCGAGCTGGCCGACGGCGCCGACGGCGGCCCGGGTTTGAGCGTGGCGCACGTGGCCGCGCGCTCGGGCGACGAGGGCGGCAGCACGCCGCCCCTCGAAGAGTTCTTGAATCTCAAGCCCAGCGAGGGGCCCCTGCGTTTGGTCCTGCTGCGCGAGGCCGAGCGCCTCAACGAAGCGGCTCAGAACGCGCTGCTGAAGACCCTCGAGGAGCCCGCCCTGGGCACCTTCTTGGTGCTCGAAACCGCCCAGCCCCAGGAGCTGCTCACGACCCTGCGGAGCCGCACCCTGCGGGTGCGTTTCGGGCCCCTGTCGGCCGAGGAATTCGCCGGCTGGGCGCGCACGCGGCCCGAGTTCCAGAACGGGCTGCCGGCCTCGGCCTTCGGGCTCGCGGGCGGCGCCCCGGGGCTGCTGCTGAGCTATCTGAGCCGCGGCGGACCGGCGCAGGTGGAGCTGTGGCTCGCGGCCCTTTCCGGCAGCAACCCGGGCACCCAGGCCTTCCTGGGCGCCGAAGGCGAGACCGAAGCCAGCACCGAGCTCGGCCGGCGCCGCGAGCGCGCGGCTTTGAGCCTGGAGGTCCTGGCTTCCCTGCTGCGCGACGTCTGGCTGCTGGGGATCGGTGCGGAGGGCGCAGGGGCGCTGGTGCACCGCGAGCGGCGCGAGCAGCTCGAGGCCCTGGCCGGGCGCTGGCCGGCGGCCCGCGCGGCCGGCCTGCTGCTGGGGACCGGCGAACTGCTCGGGGACCTCGGCAGCAACCTGGACCCCGAAGCCACCCTGGAACGGGCCCTGGCGCGGCTCCAGGTGGCCTGAGACGCCCCGTGGGGCTGGCGCCGGAGCGCTGGCCGGGGAAGAATCAGGCGACGACCATGGAAGACAAGTTGCGCCGCATCGCCCTGGACGACGGGCGCTATTCCCCCGAGGCCTACGCCTTCTTGCTGGAGGGGCTCGAGCAGGCCATCGCCCTGGCCGGCAAGGCGACCGCCGAAGGCCCCGCCCGCCACGTCACCGGGCGCGAGGTGCTCGAGGGCCTGGAAGCCCTGGCCAAGAAGCAGTTCGGGCCCTTGACCGGCGAGGTCTGGCGCAGCTGGGGCGTGCGCGCCCCGGTGGATTGGGGCCACGTGGTCTTCGCTTTGGTGGAAGCCGGCCTGCTCTCCAGGCAAGACAGCGACACCCTGGCCGACTTCGACATCGCAGGAGAATTCGGCGGGCGTTTCGCCGAGGCCTACAAGGTGCGCTTGCCGCGCAGCCTGTGATGGCGCCCGCCGGCTCCCACGGCTCCACACGGAGGCTCGCCGCGCTCCAGCGCCGGGCCGACCCCGCATGATCGAAGACCTCTCGCGGCGCAAGCGCAACTGGGTCCTGCTGGCCCTGGTGGCGCTGCTGTTGTGGTTCGCCTGGAGCATCCGCGCGGTGATCAACCCGCTGCTCCTGGGCTACCTGTTCGCGTTCATCCTGCTGCCCGCCATCCGGCGGCTGGAGCTGCGCGGCTACGGGCACACGGCCTCGGTCCTGATCGTGTTCAGCGGAGCGGCCCTCGGCCTGGCGCTGTTGTTCGGGGCCCTGTTCGTGCAAACCCGCGGGCTGCTGACCGACATCCTGGCCGCCGCGCCGCCTGGGCTCGAGGCGCCTGCCGAGGACGGGGCCGGCAGCGCTCCACAGGCCGGCGGGACCGAACCGGCGCTGCCCGCCGATGGCCAAGCGGACCCGGCCACGGGCTGGTTCGAGGTCCGCTTCCAGAGCCTGCGCGGTTCGATCGAGCGCTGGCTCGGCCCGGGCCTGCTGCCGGACACCCTGCCGTCGCGGGAGGAGTGGCTGGGCTGGGCGCGCCGGGCCCTGGTCGACGATCCCGGCACGGCGGGGGCCGTGCGCAACGCGGGTGTCGAGGCCTTCGCCCTGGTGATGGAGGGGCTGCGGCGGGTGCTGCAGAGCCTGTTCGGCATCTCGAACCTGGCGCTGCTGGTGCCGCTCTACGCCTTCTTCATGATGTTCGAGATCGCGGCCATCCATCGCTGGGTGGCGCGGCATCTGCCGGTGCGCTACCGCGCCCAGTTGATCGACGTGGGCGGCCGGGTGGGGGCCATCGTCAGCAACTTCTTCCGCGGGCGCTTGCTCCTGGCGGGCATCAAGTCCCTGATCGTGACCGTGCCCCTGTGGCTCCTGGGCGTGCCCTATTCGGCGCTGATCGGGATCGCCGCGGGGATCCTGTCGCTGTTGCCCTTCATCGGAGGGCTGCTGGCCTTCGTGCTCGGATTCCTGGCCGCGTCCTTGGCGATGCCCTGGTTCATGGCCCTGGCTGTCAGCGGGCTCGTGTTCGGGGCCGCGGAGCTGCTCGAGGGCTACGTGCTGGTGCCCAAGATCATGGGCAAGAGCCTGGGGCTCTCCGAGGTGGCGGTGCTGTTCTCGATCACCGCCGGGGGCGCCGCCCTGGGCTTCTTCGGAGTCATCGTGGCCCTGCCCCTGGCGGCCACGCTCAAGGTGCTGTTCAACGAGTTCGTCGAGCCAGCCCTGCGCCAATTCGCCGAAGAAAGCCCCAGCGAGCCGCGCAGCGGGCTCTAGGCCCGGGGCGCCGCAGCCCGGGCTCCGGCGGCGCCGGAGGCGGGGCGGCGTTCCCGCAGGCCGATCGGGGACGTGTGCCTGGGTGGCGAAGGCGCTGGGATATCCGGGGCGCTCGCGCGCCGGCGGCGCGGGCGCCCGGACTCGAGCGAGTGCGCTCCGGCCAACCGCGTTCCCGCGGGGCCGGTGCCACGCTCACTCGCCGTCGCTGGTGCTCTTTTCGGACAGATAGCCCAGGGCGCTCAGCAGGCTGTCGATGTCGGTCGGATCGACGCTCTGCCCCAGGGCGCGCGCCTCCCGCAGCCGTTCTGCGGCGGCCCGCAGGCCCTCGCGACCGCCGTTCTGGGCCGCCACCAGGCTCCAATCGCTGACGGCCTCTTCGAGGGCCTGGAAGGTGGTCTGGTAATCGGCGAAGTCGGCGGGGCTGCGCCCGGTGCGCTCGAGCACTTCGCGTACCCCGGCCTGCACCTGGGTGTCCTCCTGGAAGTCGCCGATGGGGAATTCGCCGCCGCGCACGTCCTGGATCCGGCGACGCACTTCGGCGCGCAGCAGCAGGCGCACATCGTCCGGAGGCAAGGGGGTGCTGAGCCCCGCATAGAAGGTTTCGAAGTCCGGCCAGCGGTTGGTGTCGCGCTGGTCGCACTCGGCCAGCTCGGTGAACAGGGCCTGGTGCTGCTGGAAGCGCTCCTCCACGTAGGTCTTGGCCGCGCGCAGGCTGTCGCGCACGCGCAGCCGCTCCTCCCAGCGCCAGGCCTCGATGCGCGGCAGGGCCACGGCGCGGTCCGGCTCGACGCCGCCCTGGGACAGCAGGTTGCCTTCGCGGTCCAGCTCCCGATGGATCGAGCGGCCCGAGGGCAGCAGGTAGCGCGCGATGGTCAGCTTGACGCGCGGGGCGTAATCGAACTCGCCGTCCTTGTCGTGGTCGAGCGTGATGCGCTCCCAGGGGTCGTGGCGGCGGTTCTTGTTCTCGTCGATGAACTGGTCGTCGGCGATGCCGTCGACCGGGAACAGGTTCTGCACCGAGCCCTTGCCGTAGGAGCGCTCGCCGA